>JAFGII010000119.1 GCA_016929695.1 Ignavibacteria bacterium | reverse complement strand
CTCCAGCGTAGTAACCAAAATTATTTGCCATTTTGCGCAGAATTTGAAAACTAATCGAATAACCCGGACAAACAGGAAATCTCGCTGGTTACTACGCTCCAGCGTAGTAACCAAAATTATTTGCCATTTTGCACACAATTTGAAAACTAATGGAATAATTTGGACAAGCAGGAACTGGAATAATACTTTCACATACAAAGTCCTCAATAAAAATATTTATATATACTAATTATTTTTAGTGTTTTCCGTGTTAAAAATGAGTAATGCATATTTTCCTTTGCCATTTTACATAGAATTTGCGTTTTTTTCCTCTTTGTACCTTTGTGTAAAATATATATAACTGTTCTTTGCTCTTTGTTATTTATTCTTTTTTCTCTAACCCATCTCCCCATATTCTCATCTCCCCATCTCCCCTTATTCCCTTTATCTCATTGCCTCTTTGCGGTTATATTTTTAATTCTTACAAATACCCCAATCCCGTTAAACGCTTTGAAAGTACCCGCAGTTCCCTCCTGTCGGCAAGCAAATCACCTTTTTGCTTTATTTTTAACGGAACTGTCTTATATAGAAACTTCCCCGAAACCCCCGCAAAATCCTCTGATTCAATAAGCGGAAGTATGTATGAAGCGGATTTTTCCGGTGTGAATGCAAATGGCAGAATGATTTTCAGAAATAGTTTCTGAATCCCCGTTATCTGCCTGTATATTGCAGTGTTTACAACCCCGGGATGAACTGCGTTAACGGTTATGCCCGTACCCCTTAGTTCTTCCGCAAGGTCGAATGTGAAAAGTATGTTTGCCATTTTGGAATATTTGTAAGCAAGAAACGGGTCGAATTTTTTTTCGCCGTTCAGATTATCAAAATCAATTTTTATGTGCGCGTTGGATGCTACGTTGATAATTCTAGCCGGTGCGGATTTCTTTATTGTGTCGAGCAGAAGATTTGTCAGTAAAAAAGGTGCAAGGTGATTTACTGCGAATGTGAGTTCAATCCCGTTTTCAGTTTTCAGAAAATCTGCGTTCGTGGTTGCAGCATTGTTTATAAGTATGTCAAGTCTGTCGTATTTTGACTTAAATTTTTCTGCGGCTTTTCTGACGGATTCAAATGAGTCGAAATCTGCCTGTATGAAATCTATTTTATCGCTTTTCGTCTTTGCTTTAAGTTCGGCTCTTACCGCTTCCGTTTTTTCCGCGTCGCGGGTCAGCATTACTAAATGCCCGCCCCTTTGCAGTACCCCCTCCGCCAGCGCCCTCCCCACTCCGCTTGACGCACCCGTTATTATTATAATTTTATTTTTCATTACTATTTATTTTCTCATCCCGTGAACTTGTTTATCGGATGAGTCTTTTACTTGTTTCCGCGAGATTCAATAGATTTGTTTGTGAAATATTTTTATTTCATCTTTAAGTATTTCAGGAACCGGGGATTTGCTGATTTTCCTTCGCCTGTTAAATTCATTTATTGAAAAATATAAAGGAGAAATAATTATCCCGTATTTATCAAAAAAATATTTTTTTACTTTATGTATTTTGTTTTCTAAATGTTTCCTTTGATTGCTGTTTTCATATACAAGACATATATCAAATTTATCTTTCTCTTCAGTTTAGTTTATAACTTCTTTGCTAAAAAACATCTTTTTATCTTTTATTAAAACAATAATAGCAACAAACATTAATAAAACTGTTTGTATTACCTTGCTGTCCGGATGAGTGGCAAATATTTCATTGGAGATATTCGCCGATAAATGAAATAGAATGGCTATAAGAATATTTCTATTTGTTTTGTAATATAACCAATTCATTAAAATAACAAACACAAAGAGGCTGAAAACAAAATTCAGTGAATACAATATCCCTTCAGCTACAACATTACTATGATAATATCCGTCAATAAAAGATAGTGGAAGATGCCAAAATACCCAGTACAAGGCAAATATCATTGAAGTATTGAAAAGACAATATTTGCGACGTAAAGTATCCGTCCCGTATGAGTGCCATGCCAGTTCTTCAACAATAGGGGCAAAAATCAGAATAAACCATGGAGAGAATATAGCTGAAGTAAAACTTGGCGAACCCGAAATATAAAACTGATTAATGTCATGGCCAAATAGTAATGATATAAATTGTGCTGCAACCATCGATACAAAAATCAATAAAAGAGCTAATACGGTATAAACAGGGCTGAATCCGTTTTGCTTGAATATCCTTTTTTTTAGGTCGTAGTATAGTTCCCGCTCAGATAAAAACAAATACAATGCAACAAAAACCGGAGCTAACAGCCCCAAAATACTTAAAACTCCTTGTGTGAGTATTAAATATCGGTTACTTTCCTGAGTGTGACTTATGTAAGCAGCTCCAAACCAAAAAATCCAGGGGATAACCAGAGATAATCCATAAAAGAAAATGGGTTTGTTGTACTTTTCAATAATTTTATTATCCATATATTTTCCTGAAATTAATTGTAAAATTTCTCTTATTTCCGTATTTATTATAAAGCTTAAAATTATGTTTTCCAATAATATCTCTTAATTCATCAATGCCCATTTTATCAGGGTTGCCTGCAAAGTCAGAAATTGAAAGAATACCAATTGCGAGAAATTATTTCCTCTTTGTTCTTTCCTCTTTGTTAATTGTTATCCTGTCTCCTATCTTCTGCCTTCTGTCTCCTGAATCCTGCCTTCTGCCTTCTGTCTACTTACTACTTACTACTGTCTTCTCCGCGTCTCTGCGAGAAATATCTCTTTCTTCTTTGCGTCTTTGCCTCTTTGCGCCTTTGCGTGAAAAACGTCCTTATTTCATTCTCGAAACAATCTTCTCCATCTCGTCCAGCAGATGATTAATCCTCTTGAATGCTTCATTATAAGGAACAGGCGACGTCATATCAACTCCCGCTGTCTTTAGCAAATCAATCGCATACCCGTGCCCGCCTGCTTTAAGTAAATCAAGATATTTTTCCCTGTATGTTTCGTTGTCCGTGAGAACTAAATTGCTTAACGCCATCGAAGCAATTATTCCCGTGCTGTACTGGAATACGTAGTAATTCATGTAAAAATGCGGGATTCTGCTCCATTCGTTCTGAATGTAATCATCCACTATGCAGACACCTTCGTTATGTCCGTAATATTCGCGCGTAAGTGAAAGATACTTTTCGTTCAGCCAATCCGCTGTTAGTGTGCCGCCCTGCTCGACGCGTTTGTGCATCTCAAGTTCGAATTCCGCAAATAATGTCTGCCTGTATAATGTTCCCCTGATTTGCTCGATGTAATTGTCCAGTATGAAAAGTTTGAACATATCGTCTTTTTCGTATTCTAGCAGGTATTCCATTAAAAGATTTTCGTTGAATGTGGATGCAATTTCCGCAAGGAAGGTAGGATAGTTCGAATTTGCGTAATGCTGCTCCTTGCCCGATAAGTATGAATGCATTGCGTGCCCGAGTTCGTGTGCCAGTGTAGATACGTTGTTGTACCTGCCGTCGTAATTCATTTTGACGTATGGATGTACTCCGTAAACGCCGTCGGAATATGCTCCCGTCTCTTTGCCCTTGTTCGGATATATGTCAATCCATCTTGAATTGAATGCGGTCTTCAGGACTTCAACATATTCGTTTCCGAGCGGTTTCATCATTTCTGTTACTATTTCTGTGGCTTCGTTGTATTCGTAAAGTTTTTCTACCGATGGTACGGAGGAGGCATATACATCTTCATATTTGAATGTGCTTAGTTTTAGTAAATCTTTTTTCAGAGTAAGATATCTGTGAAGCGGCTTGAGGTTTTCTTTAACCGATTTTATGAGTTGCTCGTAAACACTTACGGGTATGTTGTCGCTGAATAGCCGTGCCTCAAGACAATCGCCGAAGTTGCGTACTTTTGCACTGAAAAGATGCTGCTTAATCGCTCCGTCCTGAAGTATTGATAACGTGTTTTTAAATTGCATCTGGTTTTTCCAGAATTCGCGCATTACAAGACTCCTGTCTTCGGCATTTGCTGAACTGCGGTATTTTACGTAGTTCGCATAGTTCAGTACTACTTTCTCGCCTGTTGACAGCGTTACTTCAGCGTTTGGTACTTCAACGTCGTTCAGCATGTTTGCGGTCTTGGACGGTACTCCCGCAAATAACCCTGTCATTGAAACGATTTTCTGCTGCTCGTCCGGCAGAACATGGTTTTTGTTTCTTAATATATCTTCTATCTGAAATTTGTAGTTCTCCAGTCCTGGCTCGGACGAAAGATATTCCGAAAATTTTTCTTCGCCGAGTTTCAGAACGTTGGGGTCGAAAAATGAAAGTTTTGAACTGTATCCGACGTACATTGTCTGCAGGTCGCCTACCATTGACTGGTATAATGTGTTGCTTAAATCGGAATTGTTCTGGTGTCCGGCATAAGCGTATAATCGCGTGAGTTTTATGTTGATGTCTGTAAGAAAATCAAGAAATTCGCGCATTTTTTGTGCGGACGATGTCCAGTCTTTTGATAATCCGTCTATGAGCCCTATCAGTTGTGCCGCAGACTCCTTATCCGCTTTCCATTCGTCGTCTGATTGGTATAAATCTTCGATTTTCCATGTGTATTCAACCGGTATGTCCTTTCGCTCGGTTAACGAGTAATCGGGAATTTTTTTATCCTGTCCTGTCGTCATTGTTGATGTAATTAAAATTGCTGCAAAAACCAATATTATGTGTTTCATTTTCTTCATATTGTTTGGGTTAATAAAATATAAAATTACCAATTTACCACATCTTTTTAAAGGAAATAAATCCCCTTCCTCCTTCCTCCTTCCTACTGTTTTCTCTGCGTCTCTGCGTCTCTGCGAGAAATATTTCTTTGCGCCCTTGCATCTTTGCGCCTTTGCGTGAAACCCTTTTTATTTTTAATAAATTAAAATCTTTCTCTGCGTCTCTGCGTCTCTGCGAGAAATTATTTTCTCTTTGCGTCTTTGCCTCTTTGCGTCTTTGCGTGAAACAGTGTATCCGCGAGATTCCGCTATTCCGCGTCTTCCGTGTTCAAACACGTAATCTTTTAATTCATAATTAATGTGTTCGGAAATCCATTTAATTAAACCAATAATTAAATTATCTTACTGATTAAGTGTTTTTTAAAGACTAACACAAAACAAACTAAATGTTCGAAGATTTAATACAACGTAAAATAAAAGAAGAAAAAGCCAAAGCAAAATTCGTAATGGTATTCTCTACCGAAGGAATAGCAAAGAGTGACTTGTCCCTTTTTACAAAAGGATTTGTAAATATTGATACAAAAGGGGAAAATATAAATCCCGAATCATTAAATCAGTTAATAGAAAAATCAATAAAACTTTGTTTTAATTATACATTAAGACCAAAATGGACATTATTAAATTATATATTCGGGAATTTTGAGTCCGTTTCCACAAGTACTGTGTTGAGGAAACTTGAAATATTCCGGTTTTATAAATTTTATGAGGAATCCGTAAGAAAATATGTTAAAGAAAAAAATCCTCTTGCTCTTACAAAAAAAATAATTGTTAAACTGTTTGATGATGCCGATACAGTGCTCCATGATAGATTGCTGACAGAACCAAGTGCCGTGAAAACAAAGAATTTTTTTCTTCAGTTGTTCAGACTGAAATATGATGAAAATACCAATCTCAGTCTGAATTCCTCTATACCGTTCGGATATATCAGAATATTCCTCGAAGATAAAAGTTTTTATGGATTGCTTGAAAATTTCAGCGTTATTAAAAAACTGCACGACGGAAAGGAAATAGAACTTAAAGATATTATAAAAATAATTTCGGGAAGATTTGTGATGGAACAGAAACCCTTGCAGGATATTGCCGTTGAATCCAATAAAAATGTCGTGTTTAGTGAAAGTAATTTTGATTACCTGACTCCTTCAGAAGAAATGAATAAAACATTCGAGGAAAAATCCACGGTTGTGGAAGAGAATTCAAAACCGCAGGATAAAACAGAAAACGATGTGTCAAATATTGAAATTCTTAAATTATTCAGTCGAGAGGATAGCGAAAAAATATTGAAGAAGATATTTTTAAATAATAAAATACGGATGTATGAAGCAATGAATGAAATATCATCCCTTGAAAACTGGGATGAAGCGGCGGATTATTTGAAAAGTGTGTTCTTGGAAAATAAAGTGGATATTTATCATAAGGACGTTGTGTTGTTTGTTGATGTAATAAATGAATATTTTAATAAGAGAAACGGGTAGCAGTTGTTTTTAGATTATGTTAAAATATCAGTTAAATCGGGAGACGGTGGAATGGGATGCGTTAGTTTCAGACGGGAAAAATATGTTCCGAAAGGCGGACCAAACGGAGGTGACGGCGGTAACGGGGGCAGCATAATTTTTAAAGCATCTTTATCACTGTCAACATTGATTGACTTGCGATATAAACGTCATTATAAGGCAGGTAGAGGTGAACACGGAAAAGGAGGCGATAAAAACGGTAAGAACGGAAAAGACTGTATTATCCTTGTCCCCTGCGGAAGTGTTATCAGGGATGATGAAACAAATAATATTCTTGCGGAATTGCTTGAAGACGGGCAGGAAGTTATACTGTTGAAAGGAGGAAAGGGAGGCAGGGGAAATACACATTTTAAAAGTTCTGTAAATCGTGCACCGAGATTTGCGGAGGACGGTCAGCCGGGTATCGAAAAAATTGTTGTTATTGAATTGAAGTTAATCGCGGATGTCGGTCTGGTCGGATTTCCGAATTCTGGAAAATCAACTCTTATTTCTAAAATATCGGCGGCAAAACCTAAAATAGCAGAATATCCGTTCACGACTCTTGTGCCGAAACTTGGAATTGTTAAATATAAGGATTATGAATCGTTTGTCGTTGCGGATATTCCGGGTATAATCGAAGGTGCATCTGATGGAAAGGGACTCGGTTTGCGTTTTTTAAGACATATTGAAAGAACAAAAATATTACTTTTTATGGTTGACTGTACCTCTGCACTTGAAGATGAAATATTTAAAGAATATTTTATTCTCTTGAATGAATTGCAGAAATATTCGGATATGTTAATGAAAAAACCGCGCGTGTTGTGTTTTACTAAATCGGATTTGCTGACAGATGAGCAGTTTGAAAAATTGCAGAATGCAGTTCATTCTAAAAAACAGGGAAAGTATAAAGTTGACAAAATAATTATTTCGTCTCTGACAGGAAAAAATCTTAAAGAACTTAAAGATTTGTTGTTTAGTAAAATTACACGGGAAAAATATTGATATGAAACCAACAATACTGATTTCAAATGATGACGGAATTGAAGCGGAAGGAATTTATGCACTGGCATCGAAAATAAGAAAATTTGCAAATGTAATAATTGTTGCACCCTATACGCAGCAAAGCGCCGTAGGTCATTCAATAACTATGTCAAATCCAATTAGGGTCAGAAGAGTTTACCTTGAAAAAAACTTTTTCGGATATGCCGTGGAAGGTACTCCCGCCGATTCCGTTAAATTGGCTGTGCATACAATTTTAAAAAATAAAAAAATTGATTTGCTGATTTCAGGAATTAATCAGGGTGCAAATACGGCAATTAATATAATATATTCGGGAACCGTTTCAGCAGCAACGGAAGGCACTATTCTGGGCTTGCCCTCGATTGCCGTTTCGCTTACGAGTTATACGTATAAGAAGTTTTCTGTAGCCGCCGAATATGCCTCTAAAATTGCTAAACTTGTTTTGAAAAACGGATTGCCGTCCGGTACACTCCTGAATGTTAATGTGCCCGCAGTACCTAAAAGCAAAATTAAAGGAATTCTCGTTACTAAACAGGGCAAATCTTCCTGGAATGATACTTATGAAAAAAGATTCGACCCGGGTAACCGTGAATATTACTGGCTGACCGGCAGTATGCTTAAACTCGATGAATCAGTCGAATTTGACGTTAAAGCAATTGACAGTAACTACGTCTCCGTTACCCCCATCCAATACGACCTCACCGACTACAATGCCTACCAAAAACTCCAATCCTGGAAATTCTGATTCTGTGTAGGACAGTCTTCTGATTCTGTGTAGGACAGTCTTCTGATTCTGTGTAGGACAGTCTTCTAGATTCTGTGTAGGAGACAGTCTTCCAGATTCTGTGTAGGACAGTCTTCCAGATTCTGTGTAGGACAGTCTTCCAGACTGTAGAAAGCCCGCAAGGCTTAATTTCCCTGGTTACGATGCTCCGGCGTCGTAACCCAAAATCTTTTTTCTCATCCGACGAACTCGTTCATCGGATGAGTAATTAACATCCTTCCGTTTTCTTTGCGTTCTTTGCGTCGTTGCGGTTATATTTTAATCCTCCTTCCTTCTGACTTCTGACTCCTGACTCCTATCTCCTGTCTCCTGCCACTGCCACTGCCACTGCCACTTGCTCCTTCCACCTGTCTCCTTCCTCCTATCTCCTGTCTCCTGTCTCCTGCCACTGCCACTGCCACTG
>JAFGII010000118.1 GCA_016929695.1 Ignavibacteria bacterium | reverse complement strand
GGGGAGGAGAGAAATTAGATACTTGAAAATTTTATTTACAACGAATATATTTGCTAATAGCAACAATAAATTAAATAAAAAATATGCCAATATTCGAATATAAATGCAACGACTGCAATACGAGGTACGAAGTATTGCATAAATCAAAGGAAAACAAGGACGAAGTATTTTGTCCGAAGTGCAAATCAACCAATCATACTAAACTTCTTTCCACGTTTTCATCACCCGGTACAAGCGGGGATTCCGGATTTGACGGAGATTGTTCGACAGGTACGTGCGGTCTGCCGTCATACGGGGGCGGATGTTCAAGCGGGATATGCGGACTGAATTAAAAAAACGTTCCCACGCCGGAGCGTGGGAACGATGGGAAAACTATAATAAAATAAAAATATTTAATTATTTTCCTGATTTTCTTTTTGCCTCGAATACAGCTATTGCGGTAATATTTACGATATCATCTACATAGCATTCCTGAGTAAGCAGATAAACCGGTTTTTTAATTCCCATTAAGATAGGACCTACTGCAACGGCGTCACCAAGTGCAGCGAGAAGTTTATATGCAATATTAGCAGAAGATAAATCCGGACAGATTAACAGGTTCGCTTTGTCAGTAAGTGTACTGAACGGATAAAGCGAATGCAGCATTTCGGGTTTTACCGCAACATCCGCAAACATTTCACCGTCAATCATTAGATCGGGCATTTTCTCTTTAACGATACTAACCGCTTTTCTTACTTTTTCTGTAAACGGATGCTTTGTGCTTCCGAAATTACTGAATGAAAGCATTGCTACTCTCGGAGTATATTCGAGATTCTTAAGAGTTTCAGCAGACAGGATTGCAATATCAGCGAGAGTTTCGGCATCAGGATTTATATTTACTGTCGGGTCTGCGATAAATATTGTACGTTTTTTAAATATCATCATATAAAGTCCGGCGATGCAACGAACACCTTCTTCTTTACCGATAATTTGCAGTGCAGGTCTCACAGTATCGGGATAATGTGAAGTCAATCCTGATATTAGACCGTCTGCATCACCGTTTCTTACGGCTAACATTCCAAAAATATTAGGATTTTTTACTTTTCTGATTGCATCTTTATGTGTGAGTCCCTTTCTTTGCCGTAATTCGTAATATTGGTTTACGTATTCATCAAATTTTTCGGATTCAGAGGGATTAATGATTTCCAGATTATCATGGTCCATTTTTAATCCGAGTTCGTTAATTCGATTTTTGATTATTTCTCTGTTTCCGATAAGAATCGGCTTTGCAATTTTTTCGTCAATAATAATCTGTGATGCACGAAGGATTTTATCTTCTTCACCTTCGGGAAATATAATTTTTTTTGGTGCTGCCTGAGCTTTATGTACAAAGACCCTCATAATTTCATTTGATTTACCCAGTCTGGCTTCGAGGCAGTCCCTGTATTCTTCGAAATCTTTAATAGGTCGTTGTGCGACACCGGTTTCCTCAGCGGCTTTTGCTACCGCAGGTGCTACCCACAGCAGAACTCTCGGGTCGAAAGGTTTTGGAATGATATAATCTCTTCCGAATTCAATTCTCTTATCGCCGTACGCTCTTATCACCGCATCGGGAACATCTTCCTTCGTTAGTTTTGCCAGAGCCCAGGATGCTGCAATTTTCATTTCGTCATTAATCGTAGTTGCTCTTGCGTCGAGTGCGCCTCTAAAAATAAACGGAAAGCCCAGAACATTATTAACCTGATTAGGATAATCCGAACGACCTGTTGCCATAATAACGTCATCTCTTGCGTCTTTAGCTTCCGGATAAGTTATTTCAGGATTAGGATTTGCCATTGCAAAAATAACAGGATTATCAGCCATTGATTTCACCATTTCTTTGGAAACAATACCTTTAACCGATACTCCGCAAAAGACATCCGAACCTTTCATTGCGTCTGCGAGTGTTCTGCAGTCAGTATCAACGGCAAAATATTCTTTGTATTTATTCATACCCTCTTTTCTTCCTTTATATATTACCCCTTTCGTATCTACCAGCATCATATTTTCCCTTTTCACTCCGAGTTGTTCATAATGTTTTGCGCAGGCGATACCTGCTGCACCTGCACCGCTGAATACAACTTTAATTTTGTCTATTTTTTTATTAGTGACTTCGAGCGAGTTAATCAGTGCTGCGCCGCTGATGATTGCAGTTCCGTGCTGGTCGTCGTGAAATACGGGAATCTGCATAATCTTTTTTAATTCCTCTTCGATATAAAAACATTCGGGTGCTTTTATATCCTCAAGATTGATACCTCCGAAAGAAGGCTCCATCATTTTTACTGCCTGAATAATAGCATCTGAATCCATCGAATCCAGTTCAATATCGAAAACATCTATATCCGCAAATCTTTTAAAAAGGACCCCTTTTCCCTCCATTACGGGTTTTCCCGCAAGTGCGCCGATATTGCCGAGACCGAGAACTGCAGTTCCATTCGATATGACGGCAACGAGATTACCGCGTGTAGTGTATTTGTAAACATCGTCGGGATTTTTTTCTATTTCCAGACAGGGGTCTGCAACTCCCGGCGTGTATGCAAGAGATAATTCCCTTTGCGTCGTGCACGGTTTGGTAGATACAACTTCAATCTTACCGGGTCTTCCGATTGAATGATAATCTAAAGCATCTTTTTTACTTAACATTTTTTTTACCTCCGGAATTTAATTTAATACATTTTAGTAATTTTGAAAATTAAACAAAAGGGAAAATCTTTTGACAGAATACAG
>JAFGII010000117.1 GCA_016929695.1 Ignavibacteria bacterium | reverse complement strand
ATATTTGTATTTTGATTTATGGAATCTTATACAAATATAAAGAAAATAATTATAATATTCTACTACTTGTTAGCGGTTATGTATAATTTCTTCTCCAGGAAATTTTTCAAATTGATTATGTAAAGTTTTGATAACTTCGACCGATATTTTTTCTTTCTGATTTTCTGTCATAAAGGTTACTTAAGAAGAAATATTGTTTCTGAATACGCTCCTTTATCTTTTTCAGTTCTGTTTAAGACGGGGCGTTTGAATTGGTTTATAATTTTTAGACCTGATTTTTCTGCTATTGTCGGATATAAATTGTATTTGTCGTTTGCGACAAGAAATATATTAAAGTCATCTACTAAATACTTTTTGCAATTGATTAATACTTCTGATATTCCATTTACATAACTTTCTTTTGCTTCTTTTCCCTGCCCTTTATATAACGGACCTATTTCAAGTTCATCATTCCGATTGAATCCAAACAAATCATAAGCATAAGCATGCTGTTCGTGATAGTCAATTAAGCCGACATAAGGCGGACTCGAAAATATTCCATTTATTTTATTGTCTTCGACTAATTTTCCAAAATCCGGTCTAACTTTTTTTAATTCTGAAATAATGTCAATTGTTCTGCTGTCGCCTGTTAAACAGTATTGGAAAGTATTGGTTCTTAATTTATCAAATTGAATTATTCTTTTAATTGTATCTTTTGAATATGATTCCCACCATTTTAGTATAGAGAATAACGGCTTACAAATTTTCCCATGTTTCGAACAATAATATGTTGATTTAATTGGTTCTTTTAATGTTGCTAAATCTGCATGAGTCGTTGCTCTGCAAGAACGAATGGTTCTGCTTAAAATAACACTAATTATTTTCTTTGTGTTTAAATTCTTTATTTTTTTTACTTCATTAAAGACGATGTCAATTTCATCTCTTACACTTTGCAGATACCATTTATCTAAAAACGATTCAGATTTATCCTGTAATAATTTAATATTAAACTTCGATATTAATTCATTATATTCTTTTATAAATAATTCTTCATATTTTTTTCCATAAGCATTTTCATCAATTTCCTTTTGTTTAAGTTTGTATTTATAATCTGGTACTGGAAAATATTCATTGTTAAAAATACTTAACTTGATTAATAATTCATCATCAAATTGCATAATGTGAGATTTGGAAAGGTAAGATTTTAATACTTTCGTAATTTTAGTTAATTCATTTTGTACATCAGTTAAATCGTATTTCAAGACCTTACAGTTGCTTATAAGAGCATTAAAGGATGATATGTCAATTCCAATAGAGTGCATTCCCGATTCAGAAGCTTGAACTAATGTCGTCCCGCTTCCGGCAAATGGGTCGAGAATTATGTCATTCTTATTGAAATAAATATCTTTTTTAAATTCATTAGTATTACTGTCAATGAAATATTCGACTAATTGTGGTATGAATTTCCCTTTATAAGGATGCAAACGGTGAACGTGTTTTGTTGTTTCAGATTCTTTGTATTGCTCAAATGATAAAGCCCAGTTTAAATCACTACCAAGTTTTTCTTTCCAATTATTTTCCCTACTCCCGTTGTAAGTTTCATAATATTCTTTTAATTCATTTACCGAAACTACTACATTTCCATTATCACCATGTTTTCTAATTCTCCCATATTGAATAAGATAAGAAATATTAGACGAAGTAACATTCTTACCTGTATATTTTGTTGCCCACTTACATGCTTCTTGAATTGTTATATATTTCTTTTCGTTTAACAAAAAATAAAATAATTTTACTTTATATCATAACATTGATTTATGGTATAACAATGCTAACTTTATTTGAAGGAACTTCACTCATTACTGAATATACATATTTTCCTGTCACTTTATCCTTATATCTTAGAGAAGAATAATCTACATTTGCGATAATATATATTCTTGTACCTGGAGGAATTCCATTATTGTATATTGTCGATAAAGAAATTGATTTTTCGACATTTACTGTATCAGGAGCATGAAAAAGTGTTATTCCTACATTTTCCTCAATAGTATAATTCGTTAAAGTATTTAAAATATTTGGATCATTTGAAATAAAAAATCTACAATGATAAAGTTGCCTATATTTAGAATATAATTTTGCACTTATTTCAATTTCTCCATTTCCGAGTTGAACATTTAGATCAAAAATTCTTGCTGTTGGTAATTTATACAAATTTTGAGATAATGTTTTTGTATAATCTTTTTTTATTATAACATCATAATCTTTAAAATGAGAATATCCAATTTTATTATATATTACATTATATTCACCTTCATCAAGTTCGTTTATAATCCAATTACCCACAGAATCTGTTACCGTAAAATAAGTAGTACCTTCCAGTGAAATATTACAACCTGAATAATCATTAGTATCACTGTCATCATTATATTCTGTTCTTGGATTAATATGTCCTCCAAGATTTCCTTTACCCAATATTGTCGAATTTACAGAATCTTCTCCATTATCGCATGAACATATTAATATTTGAATTAAACACGCTACTATAATAATTATTACACATTTCCTCATAATATTTTCCTTCCATTTAGTACAAAGAATCTTGAATTCGGATGTGATAGTGTTCTGCTCGTGTCAGGATTCCATATTCTTTCTAAATGCACTACCCCTTCATCCGTAAATGTAAAATTTGTGAAAATTGAATTATCGGTCATTGAAATCATTGTATTTACATTGGTTCCCATAGAAAACTGATTTCACTTCCCTTCTCTAACCTGGAAAGCAAGTTCATTTATGAAATTTGCAGGGTATAAATATTTTTTATTATATTTTATTCCAAGTTGCTCTGTAGGATTTAGCAATTCAATTCCTATTATTTCACCCTCTGAATTTAAATCAACAATATAATCCTCATTTATTTCAACTGACTTGTCAATTTTCTGTTTCTTATTGTCAACTTTTAAATACCCTATATTTTTCTCAATATTTATTTTTAAATTTTTCATTTTATCATAAATTAATAAAATTTAACTAAAACAGAAATGACATCAATTTGACTTCCTGTTTTTTCGGCATAAACAGTAACATTTTTTTTGTGTATGATTTCTTTTTCTCAGTATCCCTTAAATTGAATGATTTCGTGAATTTTACTCTTCCGTATTTTGCAATGTCTATCTTTCCTGTATTTATTGTAGTCCGAACCTCACTTTCAGATACCCCTCTTTGTTTCATTCTTTCTAATGCATGTTCGATAATATTTATCGGCGGCATAATAATTTAATAAATTATTATCGCCGGGGATTTATCCCCGGCGGTTTATAATAAATTTTAGTTTCCCGCCTGCGCGGGAATTACAAAGAACATTACTTCTTCAATCTCTCTTCTATCTTGTCCAGTTCTTCGTTGAGTTGCTTGGGAAGTTTGTCGCCGAAGATTTTGTAGTATTCGCGCATTTCGTTTACTTCCTCGAACCAGGCTTGCTTATCAACGTAGCAGAGTTTCAGGCAGGTATCGGGGGACATATTCAGGCCGCTTGTATCTATTGCGGTTTTTGTCGGAAGCCTGCCGATTGGCGTGTCAACATATTCGCCTGTTTCGTCAATTCTTTCGAGTATCCATTTTATTACTCTTATGTTGTCTCCGTAGCCGGGCCACATAAATTTTCCGTTTTCGTCTTTCCTGAACCAGTTAACGTAAAATATTTTCGGTAACTTTTCGGGGAAAGTCATTCTGCCGATTTGTATCCAGTGAGCAAAGTAATCGCCCATATTATATCCGCAGAAAGGCAGCATTGCAAACGGGTCGTGACGTAACTTCCCGACCGCTCCTGCCGCTGCCGCAGTTGTTTCTGATGCCGCCGCCGAACCTAGATATACGCCGTGATTCCAGTCGTATGCTTCGTTTACAAGCGGAATAACTGTTGAACGCCTTCCGCCGAATAAAAACGCACTTATCGGTACGCCGTTCGGGTCTTCCCAGGCAGGGTCAATTACCGGGCACTGTCCGGCAGGTGCAGTAAATCTTGCATTCGGATGCGAGGATTTTCTGCCGCTGTCGGGTGTCCAGTCGTTTCCGTTCCAGTCTGTTAAATGAGCGGGCGGTTCTTTCGTCATACCTTCCCACCATACATCACCGTCATCGGTAAATGCAACGTTAGTGAATATGGAATTTTCCGTCATTGAAAGCATTGCATTTGCATTGGTCTCCATTGATGTGCCGGGTGCTACTCCGAAAAATCCGTATTCCGGATTTATCGCATATAATCTGCCGTCGCTTCCGAATTTCATCCAGGCAATATCGTCTCCTACGGTTTCCACTTTCCAGCCGGGAAGTGAAGGCGTCATCATCGCAAGATTGGTTTTTCCGCAGGCTGAAGGGAATGCCGCGGCGATGTATTTCTTCTCGCCGCCGGGAGGTGTTACTCCGAGTATCAGCATGTGTTCCGCCATCCATCCTTCGTCGTGCGCCATTACGGATGCTATTCTTAATGAAAAACATTTTTTTCCGAGCAGTGCATTTCCGCCGTAGCCGCTTCCGAATGACCATATCATTCTCTCCTCGGGAAAATGCGTTATGTATTTTGTATCGTTGCAGGGCCAGGGTACGTCTTTCTGACCTTCCAATAAAGGACTTCCTACCGAGTGCATGCAAGGAACAAAAAATCCGTCTTCACCCAGTATGTCAAGTACTTTTTGTCCCATACGCGTCATTATTCTCATATTTACGACAACGTATATTGAATCGGTTAATTCTATTCCTATATGCGCTATTTTTGAACCAAGCGGTCCCATTGAATACGGTATCACGTACATCGTTCTGCCTACCATACAGCCGTCGTATAATTTCGTCATTATCTTCTTCATTTCCTTCGGGTCCATCCAGTTATTAGTCGGACCCGCGTCTTCCTTTTTCTCTGAACATATATATGTCCTGTCCTCTACTCTCGCCACGTCTTTCGGGTCAGAAGGAACCCAGTAAGAATTCGGTCTTTTCGGAACAGGGGTAAATGAACCTGTTTCAATTGCCTTTTTTATCAGCATCTGATTTTCTTCCTCAGAACCGTCGCACCAGTGCACTTTATCGGGCTTGCACAGTTTAGCCATCTCATCCACCCATTGCAGAAGTTTTTTATTGTTTGTCATTTTTCCTCGCTTTGTTTAGTTGTTTTGTCTTTTTTAAATATTTGAAATAAACTCATTTGTTTTGGTTTTTTTTCCGGAACCGTAAATTCCGGCTTGACTTTGTGGGACATTAATATCGCAACCGGAGCCGTACTTTCGAATTTGCTTAAAATAATTTTTATCATGCTCAGAATCGGTACGGAAAGCAGCATTCCTACAACTCCCCAGACATATCCCCAGAATATTAATGCAAGCAAAATCAAAATCGGACTCAGATTCAGACTGCTGCCGAATATTTTCGGCTCGAGTATGTTGCCTATTATAAATCCTGCTACTATCAGAATTATCAGTATGACTGCCGGCAGAGCAAAACTTTCGAACTGTATTAACGCCGTTACGAACGGCAGTATCGTTGCGAGTATCATCCCGACATTGGGAATGAATGCCATGAAGAAAGTGAGAAATGCCCATACGATTGCGAAATCAACGCCGAATATTACCAGTATAATATAGACCAGTACCGCGTGAGAAAAATTTATCAGGGTTTTTCGTACGATGAATTTTTTCATATCTTCGAATACATCCTCAACAACGTCTGCAATTTTTCTTGCCCGTTCTATGGAATATGCCATTTTCAGTCTTTTTCTGAGACTGCCGATTTCCGACATCAGAAATACGACATATATTAATATCAGAAAAAAATTGCCGAATATGGCTACTGTTCCGCCAACCAAATTTTCTAGAATTCCGGCAATGTTTATCCCGCTGATTAAATTTGGTACGTCCATATTCGGTTTCAGATACTGCTGAAACAATGCGTTCGATTCAATTGCCTGAACGGTTGAATTGTAAAAGTTCGTGAATTTCTGCTGATATGCGGGAACTTCCGCCTGAAATGAATTTATGCTTGTAAATACAAACAAACTCATAACATTTGCAAGTACAAGCAGTATAATAATAATTATTATTATGGCAAGAAAGCCCGGGATTCTTTTTATCCTCATCCATTTGTAAAACGGCTCGAAGAGGAATGCAATAATTACGGCAACAAAAAACGGCAGGAGTATTGTCTGAAGTTCCTTCAGTATAAAAATGAAAATCACTATCAGGATAACACCCGATGCGATTTTTACGATTCTGTCACCTCGCTTTTCTTCCATTGTTTTAATATTTAATTCTTTTTAAATATTTTATCGGGTCTTTTCTGCCCGCAAGTCTGAATCCTCTCAGTCTCAGTACGCAACTGTCGCATTCTCCGCAGGCAATAGTGCTGTTTTTATAGCAGGACCAGGTCAGATGCAGAGGAGCATTCATCTCAAAAGATTTTAATACAATCTCCTTCTTGCTGAAGTGAATAATAGGAGTTTCAATTTTTAATTTCGAGGGGTTTTTTATTCCATTTTTAATTAACCTGTTAAATGCCCTGAAGAAAGTTTCACGGCAGTCGGGATATCCGCTCGAATCCTCTTCTACTGCACCGATAAATATCCGTTCCGCATTTATAACTTCAGCCCACGAGACCGCAATCGCCAGCATATTGGCATTTCTGAAAGGAACGTGTGTGGAGGGAATTTCTTTTCTTTTTATATTCGCGGGCGGAATTTCAATTTTTCTGTCTGTAAGAGCCGAGCCGCCGATTTTCTTTAGATGATTTATATCAACCGTCATTCTGTGTTTAACACCATAGTAATCCGCAATGTCGTTGAACGCTTTAAGTTCCCGCTTTTCAGTCCGCTGACCGTAATTTATATGCAGAAACGCCGGCTCGTATTTTTTAAAAGCGTAAGCGGCAGTCAGACAACTGTCCATTCCGCCGCTTACTAAAACCACTGCTGATTTCTTACTTTTCAATTACCACAAATATTTGTATTCTTTTGCTTTCTGTTCGAGTTCATCTCTGAATTTCGGATGTGCAATATCTATTAGTGCTCTTGCTCTCTGGCGTATTGTCTTTCCGTATAAATCCGCAATACCGTATTCCGTAACCACATAATGTATGTCTGCTTTTGATGTTGTTACGCCGGCGCCGGGTGTTAATGTATCTACGATTTTTGAAATTGTATGATTCTTCGCGGTTGAAGCAAATGCAAGTATCGGTCTTCCGTTTTTGCTCTTTGAAGCACCTCTGATAAAATCAACCTGACCGCCAAATCCCGAATAAATCCTGTGTCCTATTGAATCGGAACATGCCTGTCCCGTAAAATCAACCTGCAGAGCAGAATTGATTGATACCATATTATCGTTTCTGGCTATTATGAACGGGTCGTTTACAAACTTCGTCGGACGAAATTCCACTATCGGATTGTTATTCACAAAATCAAATGTCTTTTTCGTTGCGATAACGAAACTTGCCACGATTTTACCCGGAAGAAGTGTTTTCTTATCGCCGTTAACAATTCCTTTTTCAACTAAATCAATTAATCCGTCCGAAAACATTTCCGTGTGTATTCCAAGGTCGTTTTTCTCGGTAAGATAATTTAATACCGCATCCGGTATCGCTCCTATTCCCATCTGGAGAGTATCGCCGTCTTTAATCATTCCTGCAATTAATTCGCCGATTCGCCTGTATATTTTCTTATCTTCTTCCGTGACATTAGGGTCAACCATTGGAACCTCAATAAGGGGTTCGTCAACGTCAACTATGCGGTCAATTCTGTCTATGTGAATGAAATTATCGCCGTGTACTCTCGGCATCTGAGGATTTAACTGAGCAACCACAATTTTTGCATTCTCCGCAGCAGTTTTTGAAATTGCATTACTTACTCCGTAAGAGCAGTATCCGTGCACATCGGGACAGGAAAGGTGCAGAAATGCTACATCAATCGGGAGAATTCCCCTTTCAATAATCGTAGATATTTCTGATAAGAAAATCGGTGTGAAATCCGCCTTCCCTTCATTAACGGCTTTTCTTACATGGCCGCTGGTGAAGAGAGCGTTGTGCCTGAAATGTCCTTCCATTTCGGGTTCCAGATATCTCGGCTTTTCAAAAATAGTAATATGGGCCACTTCCACATCGTTTAATTCCTGATACCTGTCGCACATTGCATGCTCCAATACTTTAGGATAACAACTGTTCGCCTGAAGCCATACTCTGTTACCCGATTTGACCACTTTCACTGCCTCTTCCGGTGAAACAACTTTTGATTTATACTTTGCTACGTACATTGGGATTAAATTGATTTAAAATATTTTTAAATGTTTTATCTTAAAGGAATTTAAACATTAAAAATACGATATTTATTATATATAAAAAATACAAATCTCAATATAAATATTCGAATCCTCCTGATTACCTCATTTACCCATTCTCCCATTTACCCATTCTCCCATTTACCCATTCTCCCATTCACCCATTCACCCATCCACCCTTTCACCCATCCACCCATCCACCCATCCACCCATCCTCCCATCCACCCATTCACCCATCCACCCATCCTCCCATCCACCCATCCTCCCATCCACCCATCCACCCTTTCAACCATCCACCCATCCACCCAATCACCCAATCATCCAATCATCCAATTTCTATTGAAAATAAATAAATTAAATAATACATTAAAAAATAAATGATGAAAAGATTTTCCTTAATACCATTTTTAATTTTAATCACTGTATTATCCTGCTTTTGTCAGCCGGTATTTAACCAGTGGAATCCCGTTTCGACTCCGACTCAGGAAAATCTGAATTTCATCATATCCAATCCGACTATGTTAGCATTCGGCAATAACGGGATTTGCATTCGCTCGACAAATTCAGGTACTAACTGGAATATTACTTCCACGGGCGTAACACAAAATCTGAATGCGGCTTTTTATAACACCGCGACAGTATTTTCCGCAGGTGATAACGGAACAATAATCCGGTCAAGCAATGCGGGTATAAACTGGACACAAATTAATTTCCCTTCGACAAAAAACATATACGGGATTTCGCAGTTTCTTTCTCCGGCTTATTTTTTTGTCTGCGGGCAGGAGGGTTTTATTTACTATACATCAAATCAAGGAGTCAACTGGAGTCAGGTTATTTCAAACACAACAAATAATTTAAGAAGTATTATCTACTCCACGAACTTCACGTTATACCGTGCATTTGCCTGCGGGGATAACGGAACAATACTAAAACTTATTATATCAATACCGCCGGTTCCCCCTGTGATTACATCTCAGGCTCTTAATCCCGGTTTTTCAAATAATTTGAATTCAATATCAATATTATCGGACTCAACTATAATAATGGCGGCAGGTTCAGGAGGATTAATTATTAAATCAACTAACGGCGGTTTAAACTGGATTCAGCAACAGAGCGGAACAACAAATAACTTAAGGCAAATTTTCAGAATCGGTTCAAATGAAATCCGCATCTGCGGGGATAACGGAACAATATTAAGAACTTCAAACGGCGGTGTAAACTGGATTCCTGAAACCGTTAATTCAAATGCGAATCTGAATTCATACACATATTTGAGTATATCGAGAAGCCTTGCCGCAGGTCCGGCAGGTACGGTTTTGCTCTGTGAATATCCGCCTCCGCTTACGGATACACTCGTTAAATCAGGAACCCTTGACGGAAATAATCTGAAAGGATATTTCAGGACCGACGGAATGTTTATGGGTCTCGAATGGCCGAAGAACTCAAATAAACTTGTTTTTTATAGTTCGGGCTTTTTAATATCCGCTTATGTTAACGGAAATCTACGTCAGGCAACTGCATTATACAACGGTGAATACTGGCACGGAACGACAAATAACGAAATTCCCGAAACACCGGCAGTTCTAAAAAGAATTTATAAAATTAAACAGGGAGATAATTGCTATAACAGTATTGACTGGGCTAACTGGGGTTTGATTGTTCCTTATGGAGCACCCTATAAAGATATGAACAACAACAATATTTACGACCCCTGCATTGATACACCGGGTGTTCAAAATTCTTCGCAAACTTTATTTATGGTATTGACTGACGGATATATTTATAAACACAAAGGAACATACGGAGGTTCTACATTGCCGTTATATGCAGATTTGAGAGTTACGGCGTGGTGTTATAATGATTCAATTCTCAAAGATGTTCAGTTTTTAAAATTTGATATTATAAATAAAGGAAATTCATACTGGGACAGTGTATATTTCTCTTTTGTATGTGATGTAGATTTAGGCATTTCAACGGATGATTATATTGGCTGTGATTCTGCAAGAAACTTGGGCTATGTATATAATGCTTTTAATGAAGATTTAGTATATGGTACGAGTCCCCCGGCTGCAGGTGTTCGTGTATTAAAATTTCCTGTTAATAAAAATGTGTTTCCCTTCGATACAATAAAGACATCATCATTCAGTCAGGCTTTTTCATATGATGGTTTTCCATCCTGTGAATATTATCCGAGCAGTGATGAATACGGAGCATATAATTATATAAAGGGATATAAACTTGATTTATCACCCTGGATGAGTCCGGTTTTCAGTCCTCCCAGACCTGTAAAATTCACATACGGCGGAGACCCTGAAACTTATGAAGGATGGATTGAAAATAAAGGTAGTGTTAAAAACTGCGGCGGACCAACAGGAACAATCGTTGATTCAAATCCGCCTTTCGAACGAACTTTACTGCTGAATATGGGGAAAGGAAATTTCAGAATGGCACCGGGAGAATCGAATTCGGTTGTAATGATACAGTTCGTGGCACGCGGAAATTCTAATACAAATTCGGTAACGAAATTGAAATTACTTTCCGATGCAGTTTTGAATTTCTATAATACTGTCAGTATCAAGCCCATAAGTACAGAATTACCGGAAGGTTTATCTCTCGAACAGAATTACCCGAATCCCTTTAACTCTAATACGACTATAAAATTTTCTATCCCTCACCTTGTTACATTGTCACCTCATCACCTTGTCACTTTGTCACCTTGTCACTTTGTCACACTGAAAGTATATGATTTACTCGGCCGTGAAGTGGCTACTCTAATAAATGAAAATCTGCATCCCGGTACGTATGAAGTTTCTTTCAACGCAAATAATTTATCATCCGGAATTTATTTTTACCGTTTATCCGCAGGAAATTTTTCTGAAACGAAAAAATTAGTATTATTGAAATAATTAACCACACAATCAACCAATCAGCCAATCATTCAATCAGCCAAATAAAATTCTATTGATTGTAAAATAATTATCATATATGTTAATTAAGGAAATGAAAAATAAATTCATATATATTTTATTTTTTTCTCTTTTTCTTTCGGTTTCCGCTTACTCACAACTGATATTTAACCGGTGGAATTCCGTAAACTCTCCGACAACAGAAAATCTGAACTCTGTTATTTTCAAGGATATAGTAATTGCATTCGGCAATAACGGTATTTGCATAAAATCGACAGATGCAGGGTACAGCTGGAGTATTTTAACTACGGCAAATCAAAATGATTTGTACTCTTCATTTTATTTATCAAGTTTACTGGTTTCAGGAGAGAACGGAACTGTATTACGCTCTACCGACAACGGTACAAGCTGGTCTTCCATCGGTCCGCAAATTACTCAGAGTTTATTTTCAGTTTCCCAGTATTACAACAACGCAAGTATTCTTGTATGCGGTGAAAACGGCTCTGTTTATTATACAACCAATTCGGGAATGAACTGGAATCAGATTAATACCGGTACCAACAACAACCTTAGAAATTTATTTTATGCACATTCAATCTCTTTATATCGTGCCTATATTTGCGGAGACAACGGAACGATTATTAAATTTGTTTTTGTATCTCCGCCCGTCCCCCCGATTGTAAATGTTATTCCTCTTCAAACCGGATTTTCATATGATATAAATTCAATAATCATCCTATCGGATACAAATAATCTTATAGCGGCCGGCTCGAACGGATTAATAATCAAATCAACAAACGGCGGACTCAACTGGAATCAGCAGCAAAGCGGAACTAACAATACGCTGAGAAAAATTTACATACTTTCACAGGATGATATACGGATTTGCGGAGATAACGGTACAATTCTCCGAACGACCAACGGAGGAGACAACTGGACGATTCAGGATGTTAATTCTCAGTCACATATATATTCTCTTACTTCTGTAAGCACAACCAGAGCCGTTGCCGTCGGTTCAGGCGGAACAATTCTCGTCTGTGAATTTCCTCCTCCTGCGTATGATTCAACGAAGAAATTTAATACACTCGACGGGAACAATATTAAATCTTATTTTCTATCAACGGGAATAATTAATAATAGTCCCGTGAATTACTACTCTCCGGGTTTCGAGTGGCCTAAAGGTTCGGGAAAAACCGCAATTTTTTCCTCCGGTCTTTCTATTGCGGGATACATTAACGGAACATTCAGACAGGCGTCCGCATTCTATTTCGGAGAATTCTGGCAGGGAACCACTAATAACGGAGTCCCGGAATCACCTGCGTTTCTAAAAAGGATTTATAAAATCAAGCGGGGAGATAACTGCTATAACAGTATTGACTGGGCTAACTGGGGATTGATAGTTCCTTTCGGAGCACCATATTATGATGTCAATAATAACGGAATTTATGACGTCTGCATTGACACTCCCGGTGTCAGAGATGCATCTCAGACGCTTTTCATGGCATTAACCGACGGATTCGCCGGTACTCATTATTCGGGAGAAGGGTTCGGCGGTGGAACGCAGCCGCTGTTTGCCGATGTGCGTGTTACTGCATGGTGCTATTCAGATTCAATAGTAAGTGATGTTCAGTATGTGAAATGGGAAATTATTAATAAAGGTATTCATTACTGGGACAGTCTGCATTTTGCATTAACGGGAGATGCGGATTTGGGTGTAGCCGCAGATGATTATAACGGATGCGATTCGGCAAGGAATATGTTTTTTACTTACAATTCATACAATGAAGATTTTGTTTACGGTACCAGTCCCCCTGCTGTGGGTATGAGAATTTTAAAATTTGCACTGAACAGAAGTGTAATACCATATGATACCGTTAAAACCACTTCATTTGTGAATTTTGCGTCAAACGGTACAAGTACTCCTCCCTGTGAAATGCAACCTTACGCAGAACCGCTTGGTGCTTTTAATTTTATGAAGGGATTTAAAAAAGATTTATCTCCGTGGATGAATCCCCTTTTTAATCCTCCGAGACAGGTAAAATTTACATACGGCGGAGACCCGTATACATATGAGGGATGGATTGAGTCAAAAGGCAGCGTGAAAAACTGCGGCGGAACCATAGGCACCGTTGTTGATTCTAATCCGCCCGGCGACAGAAGGTTCGTCCTGAATATGGGAAAAGGAAATTTCAGAATGGCGCCCGGAGAATCCAATACAATTATAATGGCTCAAATGATTACACGCGGCACGTCAAATCTGCATTCCGTTACGAAATTAAAACAGTTATCGGATATAGCATCTAATTTTTATCAGACTGTTGGTATTCAGCCTGTAAGCACTGAAATTCCGGAATGCTTTTCGCTTGAACAGAATTATCCGAACCCCTTCAACTCAGAAACAATTATCAAGTTCTCTATCCCCCCGTATAACCTTGTTACTTTGTCACCCCGTCACCTTGTCACCTTAAAAGTATTTGATTTGCTCGGGCGTGAAGTGGCAACACTCGTGAATTCAAATCTGCAGCCCGGAACTTATGAAGTCACGTTCAACGGCAGCAATTTTTCATCGGGAATTTATTTCTACCGTTTATCCGCAGGAAATTTCTCGGAAACAAGGAAATTAGTGTTATTGAAATAACCAATCACCCATCCACACATCCACCTATTCACCCATTCACCCATCCACCCATTCACCCATCCACCCATCCACCTATTCACCCATCCACCCATCCACCCATTCACCCATCCCCCCATTCACCCATCCACCCATCTACCCATTCACCCATTCACCCATCCCCACATTCACCCATCCACCCAATCATTCAAAATGCTATTGATTGTAAAAAAATAATATAATACATTAAATAAAAAAAATGAAAGCAAAATTATTATGTTTTTCATTATTACTGGTGTTAGCATATTCATCAGCAATCTCCCAGCCTGTATTTTACCACTGGAACCCCGCATCATCACCCACAACTCAGAATTTAAATCACATCATCAGTTCCCCTGCCGTTCTTGGTTTCGGCAGCGGAGGAATCTGTGTCACGACGACAAATGCGGGATATAACTGGAGTATTATACAAACAGGAACAACACAGAATATAAATACCGCTTATGTAACCGGCACGGTTATTTTTGCTGCCGGAAATAACGGAACAATAATTCGTTCAAGCAACAGCGGAGTGAGCTGGAATCTTGTGTCATTCCCTCTTACAAAAAATATTTTCGGAATCACATCTTTTATCGCCCCGAATTATTTTCTCACCTGCGGACAGGACGGATTCATATATTTTACGTCCAATCTCGGAACAAACTGGACACAGATTAATTCGAATTCCACAAATAATCTTAGAAGCATATTCTATTCAACTTCATTAACCTCTTACCGTGCTTTTGCCTGCGGAGATAATGGAACAATTTTAAAAATGTTTGTAACATTTCCGCCTGTTCCGCCGACTGTAACTTCGACGTTTCTTAATACCGGTTTTACAAATAATTTCAATTCTATAACTATTTTATCGGATTCTACGGTGATAATGGCAGTTGGTTCAGGAGGAATTATAATTAAATCTACCAACGGCGGTTCAAACTGGACTCAGCAGCAGAGCGGAACAGCAAACACATTAAAACAGATTTACAGAATCAGTTCAACGGATATATGGATATGCGGAGATAACGGAACAATTCTCCGTACAACAAACGGCGGAACAAACTGGATTTCGCAAACCGTAAATTCAAATGCTAACGTTAATTCATTAACATATTCAGGAATTACACGCGGAATAGCCGTCGGCTCGGCAGGAACTATTTTAACGACGGAATTTCCTCCTCCTAATACAGATTCAACTTTGAAACAGGCAGTTCTTGAAGGAAATAATATCAGAGCATATTTCCTTTCAAACGGAGTGTTCAACCAGAATCCCAATATTCAAAACACCCCCGGATTCGAATGGCCCAAGAATTCCGGGCATAATGCGATTTTTACGACCGGTCTTAGCATATCCGCATATTATAACGGGGCTTTAAGACAGGCAAGCGCCTACTATCTCGGAGAATATTTCCCGGGACTCACAACTAATGAAGTACCGCAGTCACCGACTGTACTGCGCAGAGTTTATAAAGTAAAACAGGGAGATAATTGTTATAACAGCGTTGACTGGGCTAACTGGGGTGTTGTTGTTCCTTACGGCGCACCTTACTATGATGTTAATAATAACTCTGTTTACGACCCCTGCATTGACACTCCCGGAGTGAGAAACGCAAGCCAGACAATATTTATGGCACTGACAGACGGGTTCGTAAGTAAACACTCTGCCGGAGGCGGTTTCGGCGGGACAACTTTACCGTTATATGCGGATTTAAGAATTACGGCGTGGTGTTATACAGACTCAATATTAAAAGATGCACAGTTCGTAAAATTTGATGTAATAAATAAAAGTAACTTATATTGGGACAGTATTTATTTTTCTCTGGCATGCGACCCTGACCTCGGTGATCCAATGGATGACTATATAGGATGTGACTCGACAAGAAATTTATTTTATGTTTATAATTCAGACAATGAAGATTTTATATACGGAACGAGTCCGCCCGCAGTAGGATTCAGAATTTTGAAATTTCCCTTAAACAGGTCTGTTGCACCTTACGACACTATTAAGTCTTCAGCATTCAATCGAGGTTTAAACGCAGCAATTGCACCTCCTCCCTGTGAATATGAACCGGTCGGCAATGCTTCGGGAGCATATAAATTCGCAAAAGGATTTAAACTTGATTATTCTCCCTGGATGAGCCCTGTCTTTACTCCGCCGCGTCAGGTTAAATTTATCTACGGCGGAGACCCTTACACAGACGAGGGATGGCTCGAATCAAAAGGATGTGTGCAAAATTGCGGAGGAACTGTCGGAACAATTATAGATTCCAACAGTCCGGGTGATAGAAAATTTTATTTCCATTTCGGTAAAGGAAATTTCAGAATGGCTCCCGGCGAGTCCAATTCAATCGTTATGATACAGTTCGCAGCCCGTGGAAATTCTAATCTGAATTCGGTTACCAGACTGAAGCTGCTCTCTGATGCTATTGCAAATTTTTATCAGACGGTCGGAATAAAACCTGTCAGCACTGCTATCCCTGAAATATTTTCTCTTGAACAAAACTACCCGAACCCTTTCAACGCAGTGACAAGTATTAAATTCTCAGTTCCCCTTTCTCATACTCACCTTGTTACTTTGTCACCTTGTCACCTTGTCTCACTGAAAGTATTCGATTTGCTCGGCCGTGAAGTGGCAACTCTCATAAATGAAAACCTTCAGTCCGGAACTTATGAAGTAACTTTCGATGCGGGTGAATTACCAAGCGGAATTTATTTTTACAGACTCTCAACAAACAATTTTTCGGAAACAAAAAAATTAGTTTTACTAAAATGAAGAAGTTAATTTACATTTTTATTTTTCTAATTTCGTACAATATAGCATATACACAAGGAGGTATTCAGCAAAGTTTCCTTGATGCAAATAATATAAAAGCATATTACATAACAAGCGGGATATTCGATAATAATATAATGTATCAGAATACTCCCGGTTTTGAATGGCCTAAGAATTCAGGGAAATACGCAAACTTTACATCAGGTTTAACTATAGCGGCTTTCGTTAACGGGAGTATCAGGAATGCAAGTGCTACTTATTCGGGTGAATATCTTAGAGGTTGTGTAATAAATAATTCATTTCACTTCGATTCAACTTTTAAAATATATAAAGTTTCCACCGGAGATAATGCATATAACAATCCTGACTGGATGAACTGGGGATTTATGGTTCCATACGGTGCACCGTATTTTGATTACAACAATAACGGAATATTCGAACCGCTAATTGATACTCCGGGTGTTAGATACTCTGCACAAACGTTGTTTATGTGTATTACGGATGCAAGTCAGTCATCCCATTCTCCGGGTGAAGGTTACGGCGGAGGAACTTTACCGATGTTTTCCGAAATGCATATGACTGCGTGGTGTTATACCGATTCGGCACTTTCTGACGTGCATTTCATTAAATGGGATATTATAAACAAAGGAATTTATCCCTGGAATAATGCAATGCTCGGGATTTTTGCTGACCCTGACTTAGGAGGTTCAAATGATGACTATGCAGGATGTGATACGACGTTGGATATGGCTTATTGCTATAACGGAGATAATTATGATGATGTTTACGGATATAATCCTCCTGCTTTCGGACTTATGTATTTACGTTCCTGTTATAACCGCTCAGTTACTCCTAATAAATTTCTCGGAATGACTTCTTTCATTACCACATACCAGGCAGGTGCTCCCTGGTGTGTTTATAATAATGGAACTTATATAGAATTATACCGGCTCTTATCGGGACTGAAAAAAGATTCATCATCAAACTGGGACCCGACTTATACTCCTTATAGAAAAACCAAATACTGCTTTCCCGGAGACCCTGAAACAAATACCGGCTGGACTAATTTTAAAGGTTATTTATGGGGATGCGGCGATACGAATTTCGTATTAGGAAATATTCCAACTGACGTAAGATGCTTTATGAATTCAGGTGCGGAGAATTTCAACGTTGCTCCCGGAGAAAAACAAACTATTGTAATTGCACAACTGATTGCACGGGGTTCATCCAACCTGAACTCCGTTACAAAACTTAAACAACTCGCTCAGTATGTCCGGAATTTTTATGATAATAACTTCCCGATTAATATTGAATTTAAACCGGGAATAATTCCTGATAAATTTGCTCTGGAGCAGAATTATCCGAACCCGTTTAATTCAATTACAAGTATAAAGTTTTCTATCCCCCTGTCTCACCTTGTTACCTTGTCACCTTGTCACATTGTCACACTGAAAGTATTCGATTTACTCGGCTGCGAAGTAGCAACTCTAATAAATGAAAATTTGCAACCCGGAACGTACGAAGTAACTTTCGATGCGGGCGCACTTGCAAGCGGAGTTTATTTTTACAGATTAACTGCAGGAAATTTCTCGGAAACAAAAAAATTAGTTCTAATGAAATGATAAGTTATGACAATATTATTAAGATATGAACGTATATAAAATAAACTTAAATAACATTGCTAATATGAAGAAAATTTTACCATTACTAATTCTGCTTCTGCTTGTCTTTGTCAATGCTCATTCACAGATTATTGATTATGTAAAACTTGATTCGGCAATTTCCAAAGCAGATAAAATAATTGAGACGGATTCACGCGTCTTCTTCAAAAATGTCGAAAGTTTAATTGTATATTCACAGGGAAACATAATTTTTGAAAAGTATTACAACGGAACCTGCAAAGATTCCCTTCACCGGATTCAATCGCAGACAAAAAGTATAACAGGAATTCTCACGGGTATTGCAATTGACAAAGGATTTATAAAAAGTGAAAATGAACCGGTTGCTTCTTACTTCCCGGAATATTTTAATAATGATGATTTGCTGAAAGCAAGTTTAAAGATAAAAGACCTTCTCACTATGTCATCAGGTTTAAAATGGGAGGAACTTGCACTGCCTTTTGATGACCCGGAAAATGATAATATGAATATGTATAACAGCGGAAAATATCTTGACTATGTATTGTCGCACCCGATGGAAAAAAAACCCTTTACGGAATTTAAATACAACAGCGGATGTCCGGTGATTATTGCCGGAATAATAGAGAAATCTTCAAATATGCCTCTCGATAAATTTACGGAAGAGTTTCTGTTCAAACCGCTTGATATTACAAATTATTACTGGATTAAAGATATGAAGGGTTTATGTCACGCAGGAGGAGGACTCTTTCTGAAACCTGTGGATATGCTCAAAATCGGTGTGATGATTTTAAATAAAGGTATATGGAATGATAAAAGAATTGTTTCTGAAGACTGGATAAATAAATCAACGCAATCGTATTTTCAGACCTCTTTCGATATCAGCGGATACGGTTATTTCCTCTGGATAAGAGAAATGAAAATTAATGATGACAGAACAACAAAAGTTATCAGTGCCGAAGGTGCGGGCGGACAGAAAATTTACATTTTCCCTGAATATAATCTCGTAATCTCATTCACGGAACGGAATTACACAACTCCGCAGGTCAGTCCCCTTTTTATTAAAGAATCAATATTGCCCTGTTTGCAATAAGGTAATAAATTTTATTTATTAAATAAATGTGAGATAATTTATTTTTAAGAGAAATGAAAAACAAAATTATCCTATTCGCAATAGCGTTTTTTATTGTACATTGTACATTGATAATTGAAAATTGTATGTGCCGGTGGCAAACCTACACTCTCCCCTATAACGGTCTTGCAAATGAACTCGCATTTTACAATCTGAATACGGGTGTTTCCTGCGGACATACTGTTTTCCAGTTTACAGAAAAAATTTATTACACAACCAATTCAGGTATTAACTGGATACTTGCAACTTTCCCGCCGGAAATAAGAGCACTGGTGAATCTTCAGTTCATCAGTTCGTCAACCGTTTATGCCTGCGGTGCGGAAAATGTATATGGATTATTTACAAAAAGTTATAATCCGGGCTTTAGTACTTTACCTTTTTATTTAAGAGAAAGATTTATTTCAAAAGGTATATCGGAATATTTTTCCGAATATAAAAGTGCATTTCTGAAATCTGTGAATGCGGGTGTGACCTGGACTAAAATCGGACAGTTTGATACAACTACAGGATATATTAATGACATTCATTTCTTTAATGAAAATACCGGTTACGCAATTATTGATACAAACCCGTCAACCAATCCAAAATTTTATAAAACAACCAATGGGGGGCTGAACTGGATTTTTGTTAAAAAAATTCAGGACAGTATTTTTCTCGATAATATGCATTTTATGGATATGAATACGGGATTTGTCTGCGGTGCCACTTACATCTTAAACCAACCTGTTCAGTACGGTCTGATTTTCAAAACGACAAATGCCGGACTGAACTGGATAAAAACAAGTAAACCAAATACGAATGCAATTACGGATTTTACTTTTTTTAATTCAAATACGGGTATTGCCATTGCAACTGCAGAACCGTTAATGACAAAATTTTTCAGAACAACGAATGCGGGAAATACATGGGATTCTGTTGCGGCAATTCAAAACAGAATTATGTATAATATAAGTTGTATTTCTAATTCGGGTATTGCCTTTGCTGTCGGAAATATTCTTGATACCGTTACGGGTATCGGTAAAATTTCAACCGCTAAAACAACAAACTACGGAAATAACTGGACTGTCAAGGAATTGAATCAATATAGTCTGATTACAGGAATAGCAATGGTTGACCAGAATAACTTTTTCATCAGCGGCGGATTAAATGATGCGGCTGTTATTTTAAAATCCACAAATGGCGGGAATGTTTTCATAAATCAAATTGGAAGTGAAGTGCCTTCGGAGTATAAATTATATCAGAACTATCCGAACCCCTTTAATCAATCTTCAATTATAAAATTTCAATGTTCAATAAAAAGCGAATTATCACTGAAATTATTTGATATTCTGGGACAGGAAGTTACTACACTTTTTAATGAACAATTCCGGCCGGGAATTTATGAAATTAAATTTTACGCCCGCCACGGCGGTTCTTCGATCGAATTACCAAGCGGGATATATTTTTATCAATTAAAAGCGGCCGATTATCTTGAGACGAAACGCATGATAATAATAAAATGATTTTTCCAACTCATCCCATGAACGGAGTTCATAGGATGAGATGCTACATTGATTTTTCAATAGTTAAATAATACATTATATAACTTCATAAAATAAATTATACTGCTATGAGAAAATTAATGTACTTTTTTGCAATTGTTCTTGGGGTTTTAATTTCAAATATTTCTTTTTCACAGGTTACTTTTACCGATCTGGGTGTAACAATGGGTGTCGCTGACCCGGGTGCAGCGCAGGGAGTTACTTTCGTTGATGTTAATAATGACGGTTTCCTTGATATTTTTCTTGTGAATAATAACACACCGTCAAAATTATGGATTAACAACGGCGGAACAGGTTTTACGGAATCTTCCGCCGGCTGGGGAGTTAATATCACCGCTCCTACAAGAGGAATTTCCTGCGGTGATTTTGATAATGACGGATTTGTTGATGCAATGATAGGTAACTGGCAGCAGAATATAATGCTGTTTAAAAATTCCGGAACGGCATTCACAAATTTTACTGCGACTGCAGGAGTATTGTATATGAGTTACGGAGGCTCGATTAACTGGTTCGATTTCAATAATGACGGGAAACTTGACGTTCTGTTTGCGAATAACGGTATGCCGCCGAGATACAATTATTTCTTCAGAAATGATAATCTGATGTCTTTTACTGAAGTTGCTCTTTCCGTCGGTTTGAACGACAGCAGTTCAACTCTTGCTCTTGCATCCGGAGATTATGATAATGACGGTGACCTTGATATGTTCCTCGGAACTCAGTCGAATCCCAATTCATTACTGACAGGTATTCTTTATCAAAACAACGGAAATGGTACTTTTACTGATGTAACACAGACTTCAGGTGTAACAACAGATTTTTATACCTGGGGTGCAGAATGGGGAGATTATAATAATGACGGCTGGCTTGACCTGTATCTTGCCAGTACGACAGGATTTAATCAACTGTACAAAAACAACGGAAACGGAACATTTACCGAAGTTTCTATGTCAGTTGGTTTAAATACAGCAGGTTCAAGTTATTCCTGTTCGTGGTTTGATTATGACAATGACGGTGACCTTGATTTATATGTTGCACGCGGTCAGAATAATGCGGATAATATGTTCAGAAATGACGGAGGTATCTTTACAGATGTCGCTTCTGCAATCGGGATGACAGACGTTCAGCATTCCAGTGCCGTTTCTGCAGGCGACTTCAATAATGACGGATGGGTTGATTTGTATGTCAACAATAACGGCTCGGCTAACAGGCTTTTTAAAAACAACGGCGGTAATTCAAATAACTGGGTGCATTTTAAACTTCAGGGTGTAAATTCAAACCGCTCGGCAATCGGCTCGAGAGTTACCGTAAAAACAGGTTCACTTTCACAAATTCGCGAAGTGGAAGGTGGCTCCGGCGGTAAAGGTCAAAATTCACTCCCGCTTGAATTCGGACTCGGAACCGCTACCGTTATTGACAGCGTAATAGTCAGGTGGACGAACGGATTGGTACAGGGATTTGCGAATGTTGTCCCGAACACGATTTATACTGTAATCGAAGGACAATCGCTGAATGTAAAAAATATTGGCAGTGAAATTCCGGATAGATTTGTTCTTGAACAAAATTATCCGAACCCCTTTAATTCAATGACAAATGTTAAATGGCAGATGGCAGGTACTGGATATGCAAAGATTATTGTTTATGATGTTACCGGAAAAGAAATTTCAGAACTTGTTAACGGATTACTGCAATCCGGTTCATATCAGGTAACATTCAGTGCAGATAATTTACCGAGCGGAGTTTATTTTTATAAATTTACCGCAGGCAATTTTTCTGATGTGAAGAAAATGATTTTAATCAAATAAGGACATCTGAATATACCCTCATCCGATGAACTGCGTTCATCGGATGAGGATAATTTCTCTTTAAAAATTATTCCGGTTTTTTACCGTGTACAGAAATCACGGTTGAATAAATACCACCCCTTACTGTAAAAATCCCTTTTACTTCCATCCACTTCGGTTTTAAAACAGAAACTAGGTCATCCAGAATTCCGTTAATCACGTTTTCATAAAATATTCCGTCATTTCTGAATGACTGGAGATATAACTTCAGTGATTTGAGTTCAATGCATTTTTTGCTTGCGATATAAGATATTGTAATCTTACCAAAATCCGGCTGACCTGTCTTCGGACATACTGAAGTGAATTCATCTGCCTGATGAGTAATTAAATAATTCCTATCCGGGAATGAATTAATAAATGTTTCGAGTAAGTTTCTTTTGTCTTTCATAATTGTTTTATAATAATGTCCCTGCAAGAATAAGAGAAGCAATTGTAAAATAAATAACTAAACCTGTAACGTCAACCAGGGTCGCAACGAATGGTGCGGAAGATGTAGCAGGGTCGAAACCGAGTCTTTTCATAATAAACGGCAGCATAGAACCTGATAAAGTTCCCCACATTACAACACCTATCAGCGTAAAAGCAACTGTTAGACCTACTAAAAATGAATGTTCACCGTAAAAATTAAAAAATTTAGACCATATTTCAATACGCAAAAAACCAATCGTTCCTAATATCGTTCCCAGCATCAATCCCGATAATAATTCTCGTTTCATTACCTTCCACCAGTCTTTGAGTGTAATCTCACCAAGCGCCATCGAGCGAATTACGAGCGTAGCTGCCTGTGAACCTGAATTACCGCCGCTTGAAATTATCAATGGAACAAACAGCGCTAATATTACCGCTTTTGCAATTTCGTCTTCAAAAAATCCCATTGCCGTTGCTGTTAATAATTCGCCAAGGAACAAAATCGTTAACCAGCCTGCCCGCTTTTTAATCATGTTAAAAAAAGGTGTATCTATATATGGTTCGTCCAGTGCTTCAACACCGCCGAATTTCTGTATGTCTTCAGTATTCTCTTCTTCGATAACGTCTATTACGTCATCGGCTGTTACCATCCCGACAAGATAATTTTCTTCGTTAACTACAGGTATTGCATAAAGGTCATATTCTTTGAAAAGTTCAATGGCTTTTTCCTGATTGTCGGTTACTTTAAGTGATACATAAATTTCATTCATTAAATCTTTAACAAGTGAATCGGGTTTCGCAAGAAGAATTTCCTTTAATGTAATTTCATCAACTAATTTACCTTCGTTGTCCCTTACGAATATTGTATCAATATATTCAACTTTTTTACCGATATCCCTCACGTGTAATAATACTTTTTCGATTGTCCACTCGGATTTTATAGCAAGATAATCCGGTGTCATTATTCTTCCTACACTGTACTCGGGATAGCCGAGAAGTTTTGTCGCAACAGCCCTTTCTTCGGGAGACAGCAGTCTCAATAATTTTTTTACTACAACTCCGGGTAAATCTTCGAGAAGTTCCGTCCTGTCATCAGGAGACATCTCATTAAGTATTTCGGACACTTCTTCCTGTCCCAGTGATTTTAGAAGTATTTCCTGTGCATCAAAATCAAGATATTCGAATACTGAGTATGAAAGTTTTTTAGGAAGTATCCTGAAAACAATTGCCTGGTCCTTTTCGTCAATATCTGCAATAATATCTGCAATTTCAGCCGGATGCATATCAGCAAATGTTTCTCTGAGCATAGCCCAGTTTCTGTTATCAATCAGTTGTTCTATTTCAGGTTGTACTAATTTTCCTATCATTGTCGAACGGATTAAATTATAAAATGCGAAAATATTTCCATTCATAAAATAACTAAATTACTGCACAGAAGGTTTTTAAAGTTTTTATGGTATGTGAAGTTTGAAAATTGTTTACAGATAAAAAATTACTGATATGGAACTTCCGGACTCAATTTTATCAGTCTTGAATTATTATATTTATTTTTCTTAAATATTTGCTGATATTGAATACAGCATTTTAAAAAATGAATTATTTTTATTTCCGGAATGTTTAAAATAAAAAAATGATTTAATGAATATTGACGGTATAAAACTTGATATTGCATACAAACACTGCAGGAATATTACTAAATCTTTTGCAAAAACATTTTATTTTACTTCTTTTTTCCTTCCTGTAGATAAAAGAAAATCATCTTATGCGGTTTATGCTTTTTGCAGATATATGGATGACCTTGTTGACAGAGGCGTAGTGATTCATTCTAAGGAAACTTCGGAAAAAGAGAAAATTATTAATGCTATAAACACATGGAAAAACGATTTGCGTTCCGTATATAACGGAGATTTCATTGATAATCCTATTATGATAGCCTGGAAAGATACTCTTTCCAAATACCATATCCCCGAAAAATATCCCAATGAACTTATTGACGGCGTAAATATGGACCTTACCGTAAAAAGATATGAAAACTTTGATATGCTGCGGGAATACTGCTATAAGGTGGCTTCCGTGGTAGGGCTGATGACAATTCAGATATTCGGTTACGCTGGAACGGAAGCATTCAAACATGCCGTAGATATGGGTATAGCAATGCAGTTAACGAATATATTAAGAGATATTAAAGAAGATTCGCAGAGAAACCGTATTTATATACCGGTTAATGAACTTCAGGAATTCGGTTATTCGGAAGAGGACCTGATGAATCAGAAAATTAACGATAACTTCAAAAAATTAATGAAATTCCAGATTCAAAGAGCAGAAGAATATTATTCAAAAGCAGATGAAGGAATCAGATTTATAGATAAAGACAGCCGTCTTACCGTCGGTTTGATGAGCAGAAATTACCGTAAGATTCTTCTGGAAATTCAATCTAATAACTATGATATTTTTTCAAAACGTAACTATGTTCCCCTATACAAAAAACTCATTAATCTCCCCGAATTGTATTTCAGATATAAGATTGCCTGAATCTTTAGTACACGGCAAAAAATCAAAATAAATTAAACAATACTGATTCCCTAATTGTTATTATATTACTTAAGTTGACCGCTTTGACGTTTAATATACTTTTATTACATTAATTTACGGACAACGACTTTTGTCGCGGGGATTAAAATGAATCACCAATTTTTTAAAACCGTTTTAACAGTTTCTTATTTTGTAACGGTCAACTTGAGTATTTAATTGAATTGTAACCTGCTCGTTTTATTTTTTTATTTTATCTATTGACTTCCCGGTTTTTCTGTGTTATTTTTGTATTACCATAAATTTATATGGTATATTAAAATATGAAGATTTTAACTATGTATTCGGATAAACAAAAGTATGTATTCGCTTTGCAAGGACTGAAGGTGAATCTGATAAAATGTCATAGTTTTGTCATATTTTTGAGCATTTTTAAAATATATGTTATTGTTTTATCAATTACTTAAAATTTCATATATGACATTTCTGTAATTCTCATTGAAATATTATAAATACGTGATATTGAATGTCTCTTATGCACTGATTCCTGGCGGACGGTTATCTTCTTCCAATTCATAATTCCTAATTGAATCGCGTCCTTTGCGCCGTTGCGGTTAACTCCTTCCAATTCAAAATTCATAATTAATACGTTCCTATCGCAATTCGCTGAGTCATAATACTTCCACATTCTACAGTTAATACCTTATCTTATCAATCTTACAAATCTT
>JAFGII010000116.1 GCA_016929695.1 Ignavibacteria bacterium | reverse complement strand
TGGAGATACATCCCGCTCATCAAGAAGGAAGTTTTTTGCAAGAGTGAGCGAGTAGATGTATTTTAAATTAAGGATTAACCGAAAAGGTGCTAAAGACGAAAAGAAGTTATGAATTTTGAATTATGAATTTCGAATGAAGAATTAACCGTAACGACGCAACGAATGCTAAGCAAAAAACAAACAGAAATACTTCTTCAAACAGTTCTTCGTGAAGTTCTTCAGAATCAGTCAGTTTTTTTACAGGGGATAATAAACTATTTGATGATAGATTTTAATCTGTCTTCAATCATTCGCCAATCCTGTGAAAGGTTTACGGTTTTAAACATAATTTTATGGTTTTTATGGCGGAAAGACATATTAAGTTCTTTGTCAACAGTCGGATATAAAAGTATTCCTTCGCAATTTGCATTTTTACCGCCCCGTGATTCAAGATTACTTAAATAGGAATAGATTTGATACATATTGGAAGAATGAAACTTTTCACTGTCATAGCGACCTGTTAATGCCTCCCTGTAATATTTTGTATCAATTATAATTTTTTTATACGGAGTTTCAATCGAAATATCGGTAATCATCTGCGGTAAAAATTCTTTGTCTGATTCATTTTCCGGGATAAGGTCCCAACTTATTGATTCGGATTTGACAGTATATTCAGGAAATGAAATTTTTAAATTAAAAACATTAATTCGCGAAGTTCGCTGATTATAAGAAAAGGCAAGCGAACGGGATGCTGCCGAAACCGGATGTAGCATAATTTAGATACCTGTTTTTATATACAGTAATTATCCTTGTTTTGTTGAGGAAAAAACAATTAAATTTGTGAAAAATGGGTTAATAAATATTTATCCTTGAAGTGTGAACTTTAAGGGGGAAGGAAAATTAGAATGAAAAAGATATTCATTATTATTCTTTTTTTAATTGTGGGTAATATATATTCACAAAGCGGATGGATACAACAAAATAGTCACACAACATATCCATTAGAAACTGTATTTTTGATTGATTCTAATACAGGATATACAGCCACATCAAACTCAAATACGAACATAATTAAGACAACTGATGCAGGTGCAAATTGGGATGCAGTTTATATTTTCTCAACGAATGCAACAGAATCAAAATTATTTTTTTTAAATAGCACAACAGGATTTTGCTTAACATTAATTAACAACGGATTATATAAAACGACGGACGGAGGATATAACTGGACTCAAATTACCATACCAAGTTGGGGATATAGTTTTTTGCAATTTATAAATTTGAATACAGGATATTTAATCGGCGAAAGAATCAGCAAGACAATAAATGGAGGGAATAATTGGGTAACATACGATAATCCATTAGGAAATATGTTATGGGGTAATTTAATTTTCTTAGACGCATACACAGGAATTGCGGAAATGACTATACAAAGCCCTTTAAGTTTTAAAATTGGAAAAACAACAACCGGAGGACAAGAGTGGAATGTTGTTTACAGCGATACAACACCAATATATTCATTTGCTAAAGCATCCAACAATATATTATTTGCAGGAGCCAGAGGCAAAATACTAAAATCCACAAATACAGGAAATAATTGGAATGTTGTTTATACGGGCAGTTATTCGTATTATTACAAGTGCATTCAGATGATAGATAATAATATAGGATTTGCTATATCGGCCCCGTTTTCAGGAAGTGGGAATTATTATATTTACAAAACAACAACAGGAGGAAATAACTGGGATATTCAATATACAACAACTAGTTTGGGATTATTTGCTATGCATTTTGTGAATAATAATATTGGAGTTGTTGTAGGAGGACCGGGGGTCATATTAAGAACAAATACAGGAGGAGTTGTAACAAACATTGCAAAAATTAATAATGAAATCCCGAATATTTTTTCAATGAAGCAAAATTATCCGAATCCGTTCAATCCAACTACTAAGATTCAATTTGATGTGATGAAAACAGAGAATATTAAGATTACAGTTTTTGACGTCGCGGGGAAGGAATTGGAGGTGCTTGTGAATGAAAGGATGCAGCCGGGAAGTTATGAAACGGAGTGGAATGGAGAAAAATATGCGAGCGGAATATTTTTTTATAGAATACAGGCAGGAAATTATATGGAGACGAAGAAGATGGTGTTGATGAAATAAGGACATTTGTCCTATCAATTTTGTTTTAAAAAATAAAAAACAAAGGAGATAGGCAGATGAATGCAAAAGAAAACAAAGTACTAAAAAGAAACAGAATAAAAACATCAGACGGAGAATTCATATACGAGTTAGAAAACTCATATGAACTCTCTCCTGTTTTAAGTGAGCAGATATTACTAACAGCGAAGGAAATATTGTTAAGGGAGAATGTATTAAGGCAAGGACAAATCGAAGCGATAGTAATAGGAATAGAAGAGTGTGCCGGGAAGACAATAGAAAAAATGTATAAGAAGAAAGTGATATTAACGATAGACGACGGCAAAGGAGATGCAGAAATAAAAAAAGAATTTGGTCGGATAGGGTTACGTCAGTTAAGGATACCTTGTAACAATAAACTAAAGTTAATTTACAAATAAAGATAAAATATAGGCTGTTCAATTGAACAGCCTGCCAAACGAATAATTCATGGTGTGAATGTTAAGCCGACACGAAGAGGTATGTAATTCAATTGATCACCGCCAAGTGTAAAACTGTATTTAAACTCAGCAGATATTCCTAAATTTTCATTGAATTTATAAATTGCCCCACCACCGAGGACCAATCCTAATTTAGTTTCACTATCAAATTCTAATTTATTCCCAGATATTTTAATATCCCCAGGTTGCAGGTAGAAAAGCCCCAATCCGCCATAAGCAAAGGGAATGATCTTTTCAGGTTTAGAAATATTTTTAAAATCAGAAACAACAAAATCTACACTTAAAGTAATTACTTTATAAGGATCACCTGTAACATTTAACAATGAATTTTCCTTATAAGGAAATGAATTGTACTGGATATCAGCACGGGCTCCCAAAATATTATCAAAATTTATTCCGATAGAACCGCCAATATTAAAACCCATTTTGTAACTTTCCTCGAAATCACTAATTGGCATACTTATACATAACCGCTAACAAGTAGTAGAATATTATAATTATTTTCTTTATATTTGTATAAGATTCCATAAATCAAAATACAAATATT
>JAFGII010000115.1 GCA_016929695.1 Ignavibacteria bacterium | reverse complement strand
AATGGCAAAGAATTTTGACAAAGGTTTTAAATTCCGAGAGTCCCCTCGTTCGCTAGGGCGAACTCGGGAGACTCTCCGGAACGGAAAAATATTCACTTTGGTACCGGCTTGACCGGGTTATGAATTTTAAATTAAAAATATATCCTTAGAGATGCGAAAGAATAATGAGTTTACAATCAAGAATTATGAAAAATAATAAAAAAATGAGATTGGTGAAAATAATTGGAACTTTTTTGAAATGATTTTATGTTTCGAGTAATAAGTGTTAGAAAAGAATAATAATACATATAATATATTTATACAGAATGTAATACTAAAATTTTTCATTTCTTTAAAACAATCTAAAAATGAAAGGAAAAACAATGAAAAAGAAAATTACATTTATGGCGGTGATGCTGGCGGTCACTGTCATTGCATTTGCCGGTGAGCCGTACGGTTCCTCCAATGCACCCGGACAGGATGTATCACCTTTTACGGTAAATTTATCAACACTACCCCCGCCGGTCAATTCCCCGATTATGGGTGAAACACACGAGCGCGGCAGATTACCTGATTATGCAATCAGAGATTACATCGCACCTTACATAACTCCGCAAGTTGATAATCCTTCCGACGGACCCGCGATTTATACAAAAGGATGGGCTGGACCCAATCAAAACGGCTGGCAGCCAGCAGATGCGGATATTGCTGTTGGACCGCTCCACGTAGTAGTAGTTACCAATGAACAGTTTCATATTTACGCGAGGAATAACAGTTTGAGTTTACTGCAAACAAATACATTTCAGAATTTCTGTAACAGACCGGGTAAAAGTTTATTCGACCCGAAGGTAATTTATGACCCGTGGAGAAACAGATGGGTAATGCTTGTTCTTGAAAAAGAAGGTTTACTGTCTTACTATTGGGTAATAGTTTCACAAACGAACAATCCTACAGGCAACTGGTGGATATATAAATTAAATGCACACGTTGACGGTTCAACGACAACATCAAACTGGGCTGACTATCCGGGACTGGGATTCACCGGTTTTACCGGAAACGATTCAACGACTGTAGTAATAACATCGAATCAATATAATCAGTCGAACAGTTTTCAATATGCAAAAATCCGCATCCTTAAAGGCAAACAATTATTTGCAGGTGCTCCCGTAGGATGGTGGGATTACATAAATATGCAAGACCAGAGCGGCAATAAATCTTTCACAATTAAGCCGGCAGCACAATGGTTTTCAACGTCAAACGGGACCATATATTTATTAAATACCAAATCAGGTTCCGGCAGTGTTATTACAGTATGGAGGATAAATAATCCTACGTGGTGGTCAGGCGGAATATCAATAACGAGGCAGTCAACGATAACAGTGAATGCATATTCTATTCCCACGGATATGAAACAGCCGGGGAGTGTAAGAGTAGATGCTTTTGACTGCAGAACGCAGGATGTTACATACATGGTCGGGAAAAACACAAGCAATGTAAACAAAGCATTTCTTTACACAGCAATTCCTTCAAAATATATATGGACTGCTGCAGACACTAACAGCGTATTGAATTATTATAAATTAAACATAACCGATAATACTGTAGATGTACAGGGTTCAATCGGTTTAACAGGATTCTGGTACACATTTCCAAAACCCGTACCGATGTTCAGGTCACCGTATGTAGGAGATTCAGTTTACATTGCATTTACGAGAGGCAGTTCAACAACTTATGCCGAAACACGCGTAATTTCACATGACAAGGCAACCGGATTCGGAGGGTCAGTATTGATTCAGTCCGGTACAGGACATTACGGCGGAACACGTTTCGGTGACTACTCGGGAGCGGCAATTGACCCGGCGCAAAACGGAAGAGCATACATAACAACAATGAGAAACCGTTCAGGCGGCTGGGGCACAGGCATAGGACTTGTAAGTCCGACAGTAATTACAGGTCTGACTCCTAACAATGAACTGACACCTAAAAAATTCGAATTAAGCCAGAATTATCCTAATCCGTTCAATCCGACAACTATTATAAACTTTGCTTTACCGACAAGTTCGAAGGTAACACTTAAAGTTTATAATGTATTAGGCGAGGAAGTTGCATCGCTTGTAAATTCTAATCTAACTGCAGGCACTTATAATTACGAATTCGATGCATCAAATTTATCTGCAGGAGTATATTTCTACAGATTAAGAACGGATAATTTCACTGAAACGAAGAAGATGATGCTGGTAAAATAAAATCAGATAAAATGAAAAAATATATAATAATATTAATATTAATTTTCTTCCCAGCAGGTATTTATTATGTATCGGGATTTGATGATGCATTTAAAGGTGAAGAAACGCGGGATACCATAATTAATGCTAGAAGCGGTGTTTCCAATGAAGTGACAGTCCCAACCGTGAAAAATACGGAAGAGAAAGAATATCCGGACTGTTCATCAAAATACAGAAGAAAATGCTGTGTAAAGGAAGTACCACTGGGCGAGAATCCGTATCTGAATAATCCTGATACGGCAACGAACAGAATCACGCCGCAGGAAGAAAAATAAATGTTTATACTCTCCTGTCTGCGGGAAACCGCGGGCAGGAGGTTTATTCAATTATGAATTTTGAAATATGAATTTAACCGCAAAGTCGCAAAGGATACGAAGAAGGATTAGAGATTTTATAGGAACGCGGAATAGCAGAACCTCGCGGAATACCAGCATTACGCATTCGGAACACGGATGGACACGGAACATATTTAATGTTAAATGTTCAATTTTAAATGTTCAATTAAAATAATTTGGTTCCGGCATGACAGGGTTATTCCATTAGTTTTTAAATTCTGTGTAAAATGGCAAGAAAATTAATCAATATGCATTACTCATTTTTAACACTAAAGACACAAAAAAATACACGAAAAACAGTAAAATATTTT
>JAFGII010000114.1 GCA_016929695.1 Ignavibacteria bacterium | reverse complement strand
TCTTATATTAATACGGTTACATTAATTATGAGTCAACGATATAATTTCGCCCTCTCACATGGTTACATTATTTGTGAGTCAATGCGACTATCCCTAAAAAAATATCTTTGCCTTGACATATTACAAAAATATTTATAGTTTATCTCGAACATAAAAATGAAACCGAGAATTAACAAATATCGAATTATTTCAATATATATTGTATGGTCAATAGTTCACTTATTATTATGGGCGTTTGCGGGTCTGAAAGTTAGAAATGATAGTTATTTTAAAAATAAATTCAGTTTTATTACGGATATGATTTGTTTCCTTAAAGAGACACCAGCATACAATATTTATAATAGTTATGCACTGACACATTTATTATTTTATTTAATAATCTTACCCCTATTTATTTACTTAATATATTTAGTAATACATTTATGGAATAAAAAATAAATAATTCTATAAAACATCCTTATTTCCCAAATCGAAAACTTGCGTCTCAATATATGGCAAAGTGTCGGCGTGGCGTGGCTTGTCTCTCCGGGACGGTATGCCCTCCCCCCTATATCTAAACAGATAGCGGATCAGGTGAATATTTACTTCCTGCTGTTCCGCTCCGGGTAATTGTCATATATTAATCCTTTATACCTCCACAAATTTTATTCAAGATAGTGCATAAAAATTCTTATTTTGTTTTTAATTAAATATTTCTAATTTTATTTACAATTGATAATTCAATTGGTAATTAGTTCTTTCTAATTATTTAATTCAATTTTACTTATACAGGTTACTTTCGGGTAACCTGTTTTTTTCAATATCCTATTTTCCCCTAAATCCCGCTTTATCTTAATAAGATAATGAACTGATTGCTTTCTTTATATCCTCTGTTGTCGTTGTTACATAGTTGAATGTTGTTGTTATGTCTTTATGTCCTGCAATTTGTTTAACCGTATCAATAGAATTCCCTTTGCGTATTAGTTCAGTTATTGCAGTATGTCTTAAACTGTGAAATTTTATTTTTTCATTTACGCCTATTTCCCTGATAACTCTTTTAAACGCTCTGCTGACCGGGTCTTTAGTAAGTTTGAACTCCCTGCCTTTTTTGGTATTATAAAATAAATAATCATCGGGTTTTAAAAGTGGTAAAATATTATTTGCCGGATTAACAATATCATTTAATAATGTCCTTATACTTTCACTAATCGGAATATATTTATATTTTTTTGTTTTCTTTTGGTATATGTGAATTAATCCTTGCTCAAAGTCTAAATCTTTAAATTGTATTCCCAATATTTCGCTAATCCTTGACGCCGTTAGTAATGTCAATTTAACAATATTTTTTAATTGTATGCTTTGGATTGAATTTATAATTAAATTCAGTTCATCGGGATTAATAGCATAGTCGGTTCTTTCTGTCCTGAATTGTTTAACCCTCGTAATTTTGGAATAGGGGATAAGTTCAAACTCAACAAGTCTATTAAACATTAACTTTAAATTTCTTATATCAATATTGACGGTTACGGGTTTAACCTCTTTAACCCGTTGCAGTTTAAAGGTCTCAATATCTGAACTGTTTACATCACAAATATTTTTGTTTCCGATTATTCTAATGAAATTTTCAAAGGTCGCAATGTAGGAAATATATGTTCCCTTTGTTACTGTTGTTTGAAAATAATTGAATAACCTTTCTTTTACATCAAGCATTTTTATATAATCATTTACAAATTCTTTTTTAGGTTTGTTAGTCTCGGGAAATGATTTAAGAAAGGTTAATGCCTCCTTTTTGATTTTTGTTCCTGTACTTCGGGAAGTAATTTTATTAGTTACAGGATTAACAAAATAAAGGTAGTAAGTTCCTTTATATCCTTTTGCCAAATACATAGAAATTCCTTTCCGCAACACCGGAAAAAGTCATTAATCACTAATGAAAATACTAATGAAAGTTGAATTTTTTGCTTAAAATACCCCTTTTTATGCGGTTTTTCTTCAGAGCCACAATCTGACGCTCTGCCAACTGAGCTATACCCGCCATTTTATTTAAATATATTAGATTTATGTATGTTAATCAATACATTCAATTATCCTAATTAAGTAAAGCGTATTTATTTAAAAATTCTGACAGAGTAGAAGTTTTTATTTACAGTCTTAAAACTTACAGAAGATTACTTTAGGAATTATATATATGCAATTAGGTTTAATTTATTAAATGCAAAATCAGATAATTGTTCTGAAACTTATTTAAATAAGCTTATTTCTCAAATTATAATATTTTTTCTCATTTTGAGACGGGAATAAAGAAATATAAGCATATTTAATGATAATCACATAAAAAGTATGGCATAGGAATTGTAATAAAATAATATACTATTTTTTTAAAAATAAAAAAGAGAAAAATTAATGAAAACTACAAAATTACAAGCCAAAGATTTAGGGACAGGTGACAAAGGCTTAAAATTTCTTTTAGTATTCACGGCACTACTTTTAATTCTGGGTGTAGTATTATCATAAACTAAAATGAGTCTAAAGATGAAAAGGGTATTGGTAATAGACGACGATAAAATAATCAGACTTTTACTGACCAAGTTATTACAGATGGAAGGTTTTGAAGTTATATTTGCCGAGAACGGAGACCAGGGATTACAGACCATTAAAGATGAAGATGTGGATGTAATACTGATGGATTATAATCTTGGTGGAATGACTGCATTAGACCTTCTTGAAATTATGAAGACCAATATGATAAACAAACCGGTTATTATAGTTTCGGCATTCGATAAGAGTGATGTTACAAAAACAACGGTTGGTTTTGGAGTAAAGGATATAATTCAAAAACCATTTACAAATCACGAGTTAATCGAAAAGGTCAGAAAAATCGTAAATTAATTAACCCGGAAATTTTTTCCGGGTTAATTTATTTCATTAATCCGTTTAAATATAAACAACTCTAATCCTTTCCTATAAAAGCAAAATATTCAAGTAAAACCGATATAAATTCCTGCCTTATATCATAAAAAAATATTTAATATAATTATGCTGAACTTTATAAAATTCAGAGTAGTTTAAATATTTGAAATTTTTATTAATAATTTTGAAATATATATTTATAATATTAATCAGCCAGTTAATGTTGTTCGATGTCTGTGCACAGGAAAAAAGTATCATACAGGGCTACGTCAGGGATATAAGAGAGGAGCCTGTTAACAAAGTGCTGATAATAATTCAGAATGATTCGATTAGTCAGGAATATTATACAGATTCATTAGGATATTACAGCATAAATATTATTTCCGGTACATATAATTTGGAATATACAAAAGAAAATTATGCACCTTATTATATTGATAATTACAAGTTAACTTCAGGCAGGAAAGTACTGAATGTTACTATCGAAGAAACTCAGTACGTGACTGATATAATAACAGTTGAGGATTACAAGCGTCAGAGTCAGAGTGACCTGCGAACAAGCTTATTCAATGTGAATCCTTTCAGCATTAAGACACTCCCCGGCGGAATAGAGGACGTACTCAGGTCATTGAAATCGCTTCCGGGAGTAACTTCTCCGAATGATTTTACTTCGCAATTAGTTATAAGGGGTTCTGGTCCCGACCAGAATCTGATTATCATGGATGATGTTGAAATATTCAATCCTTACAGATTATATGGACTCGTCAGTATGTTCAATCCTGAAACTCTCAGCGATATATCTTTAATTACAGGCGGATTTCCTGCAAAATACGGAGACAGATTATCGGCTGTACTGGACGTTACGAACCGTGAGGGAACGAGGGACAAGAATTTTTCCTTGATGACAAACATCAATATTGCAAATGCGAATCTGATAATTCAGGGAAGGAATCCTTTGAGTATACCGGGTTCCTGGATAGTATCGTCAAGACGAACGTATTATGATCTTATTATAGGTCCTTTTGCTAAAAAAGCGGGATTGGTAACAGAGGATTCTGCATTTCCGTCATTTGAGGATGTACAATTCAAACTGGCATTAGGTCTGTTCAGAAAAAATAAATTTATTATAAACGGAATTTTTTCAAGAGACGGGGTTAATATAATTTCGGGTTCCGAAAGACAAATGGCAGACAGTATAAATGCTAAAGATGTTACATATAACGATGTATTATCACTTTCGTGGCATTATATCCCGAATCCCAATTTTATTTCAAAAACGACATTATCACTATATGGCAACAGCGGCGATAATGAATTCGAGGGTGATATACTCGACCCTCTGCTTGACAGGGAGCAATTTACTCCCGGGCAAAGAGACAGTCTTAAAGCAATCGGTGCCTTACTTGGTTTTAATTTCGATTCCAGATATAGTTTTAATAAATATTCACTCGGTAATAGGTCAACATATATTCGAGAAAAATATACATTCGAGTTCGGAGGCGGACTGGATATTATTAATAATGACATTAAATATACATTAATACTGGACGATCAGTTTAAAGCGTTCATTAGGCAGTTTACTAATGCTGGTTCTTTGCTTGAAGATTTTAATATAGAAGGAAAATCAAATTACAGGGGGAATGCGTATATTAGTTTGAAATCACTTGTCGGAAATAATTTTTATTATCAACCTTCAGTCAGATTCGATTATTATTCTTATCTGAACAAAATATATTTTTCACCAAGAATAAATTTTGGATATGCAATAAATAATCTTACAACTGTTCGTACGGCATTCGGTATTTATTTTCAGTCGCCGGGTTATGAAAAATTAATAGACGGGCAGACTTTTTATGATTTGTCTGAAAATTATAATGAATCGCTTACAGCCGAAAAGGCATATCATTTTGTTGCAGGAATTGACAGGTGGCTGACCAATAAATGGCATTTGAAAGTCGAAGGATATTATAAAATATTTGATAATCTCATAATTCAGCAGCGTGAGTCAGCTTATAAATACAAATATTATTTGTATGACCCTAACAACACAGACCCGAATTACATAAAGAATCCTCTGAATTGGTACCATTCTGAAGAAAAACTTCCTTATGACTCGTTGACAACTGTTCCGATAAATCAGGGAACAGGCAATTCATACGGATTTGAAATTATGCTTGAAAAAAAATATATTGACAGGAGTACAAAATTATACGGCTGGATAAATTATTCTTATTCGAAATCTACTCGTGAAAGATACGGGATAATAAAACCGTTCAGATTCGACCAGACTCATACATTAAATATTGTTTTGAATTACAGGCTTCTGACGTGGTTTGAAATCGGTGCACGATGGTCTTATGCATCGAATTTCCCCTATACTCCTCCTGTTGGGATTTCTCCGAGAACAATAAATGATTCTATAGTAGTAAATCCTTTCACGAATCAGGTAATTTTTAATTTTGATTACGGAGATGATGAAAACAGGTTTAGCGTAAGGAAACCGGCTTATCACAGGCTTGACTTAAGATTTACAGCCGTTACAAAATTCTGGGATGCTGACTGGTCTTTTTATCTCGACGTAATAAATATTTACAACCGAAAGAATGTATTGAGTTATGATTACAATCTTAATAACGACCTTTCAATTACGAGGAAAACGACGGGGATGATACCGATTTTACCAACAATAGGTGTTACAGCGAGATTCTGAAAGTGCTGGGATATGAAATTTTATACATAAATGCTCAGAAGTATTTCTTCATACATTACATCTAATATTTACGCATTATTAATAAATTATTCGATTTTTTCTGCTTTTGTTCTAAATTCTTAATTCATACTTCTTAATTGAATATACCTGCCTAATTAGTTATTTTTGTTAAATATATTATTTTTAATATTGGATATTTCGGTATTTGCTTCAGGAACAGGAAGTAATTTCGAAGCTATTCTGAAAGCCTGCGGCAAAGGACAGATAGAGTCGAGAATAAAATTATTAATTACAAATAATTCCGGATGTGGTGCAGTTAAAATTGCACGCAGATACGGAGTGAATGTGATGCACATAAGCAGAAAAGTATATCCGGAATTGAATGAAAGAGAATACGCCACAAAATTTCTGCAGATACTAAAAGAGAATGAAATTGATTTTATAGCGCTTGCAGGATATATGAAAATGCTGCCTGAAGAAGTTGTAAGGCATTATTATAACCGTATTGTAAATATACATCCTGCCCTGCTTCCCTTATTTGGTGGAAAGGGAATGTACGGAATAAATGTCCACAAAGCGGTAATAGAAGCAGGCGTGAAAGTAACCGGAATAACCGTGCATTATGTTAATGCAGAGTATGATAGAGGTAAAATCATATTTCAGAAATGCATTGAAGTTGATGAAAATGATGATGAATACAGTTTACAAAAAAAGGTTTTGAGATATGAACATAAATATTATCCTTTAATAATATCGAAATTGGAAAAGGAATTTAATAGATAAATAATGAAAACAGCATTAATAAGCGTATATAAAAAGGACGGAATTCTTGATTTTACAAAAGAACTTGTAAAAAGAAATTTCAATATAATATCAACAGGCGGTACTTATAAGCATTTGAAGGAAAACGGAGTCGAAGTAAATAAGGTTGATGAACTTACCGGGTTTCCCGAGATACTCGGCGGCAGGGTAAAGACACTCAATCCGATAATATTCGGTGGGATACTTGCCGACAGGGAAAATAATTCACACGCAAAAGATATGTCGGCGAACAATCTGCCCTGTATTGACCTCGTTGTTGTAAATCTCTATCCGTTTCAGGAAACAATATCAAAACCCGGAGTTACTCATACCGAAGCAATTGAAAAGATAGACATCGGCGGAGTAAGCTTAATCAGAGCCGCAGCAAAGAATCATAAATATGTTGCAATCCTTACGAATCCTGAGCAGTACAGTGATTATCTGAAAGAATATGATAATGACAATAACATATCCGGTGCAGCACTTATGAGATATTCATCTGAAGCATTCAGAATTGCTGCTGAATACGACATTGCAATATCAAATTATTTCAAATTGTTGAAAGGCGACTCACAACCCGAATTCATACACTTGAAAGAGACAAGACATTTAAGATACGGTGAGAATCCCCATCAGTATGCATTATTATACAAAGAAAATTTTGACGAAATATTCAAAGTGCTGCACGGCAAGGAAATATCATACAACAACTTGCTGGACATAGAAGCCGCATTGTCAATAATAAACGAATTCAGATACGATTTACCCGCAACAGTAATAGTAAAGCACGGAAATCCTTGCGGAATAGCGGTCAGGGAGAACTTAACCGATTCATATACAACAGCATTTGAAACCGATACAGAATCTCCCTTCGGCGGAATAATAATTTTCAACAGAAATTTAGACTTTAAAACTTCTCAGGAAGTTGATAAATTGTTTACTGAAATAATACTGGCTCCGGAATTTGAAAAAGATGCATTTGAGCTGTTAAGTAAAAAGAAAAACAGAAGATTAATAGAATTCAGGTTCTTTGAAAATAAATTTGATTTAAAAAGAATTACTGGCGGGTACTTGTATCAGAAAAAAGACAATATTGTATTCAATGAGAAAGAACTGAAATTTGTTACAGTTAGGAAACCCGATGAAGCGATGCTGAAAGATGCATTATTCGCATTTAAAGTAGTAAAACATACTAAGTCAAATGCCGTAGTGTTTGTTAAAGACGGCAGAACGCTGGGAATAGGCGGCGGACAGCCTTCACGGGTTGACTCGACAAAAATTGCAATAATGAAATCCGTTCAGTTCGGACTGAATTTAAAAGGAAGTATAGTTGCTTCCGATGCCTTTTTCCCGTTTGCCGATTCAATAGAGGTACTGTCGGAAACAGGAGCTGAGTGCGTAATTCAGCCGGGCGGCTCGGTAAGAGACGATGAAGTAATCAAAGCAGCGGACAAACATAATCTTGTAATGATATTCACCGGAATCAGACATTTTAAACATTGAAAAAATTTTTAGAAATATAATATAATAAATTATGCCGTTATTTGGATTGTTATCAAATGATATAGCAATTGATCTTGGAACAGCGAACACCCTTATATATATGAGGGGAAAAGGAATCGTTTTAGACGAGCCCTCTATTGTAACTTATGACGTAAATTCGAGAAAGATAATTGCATTAGGAGCCGAAGCGAAAAAGATGGTAGGAAAAGTACACAAAGAGTTGAACACAATCAGACCGATGCGCGACGGAGTGATTGCCGATTTCGAGATGGCGGAAATAATGATTAAAGAATTCATAAAGAAAATAACACCGGGAATATTTCCCGCTCGAAAGATAGTAGTATGTGTTCCAAGCGGAATAACCGAAGTTGAGAAACGTGCAGTAAGAGATACAGCTGAGCACGTAGGAGCAAAAGAGGTTCATTTAATATCCGAACCGATGGCGGCTGCAATCGGGATAGGACTCGACGTACACGCACCTTACGGAAATATGATAGTAGATATAGGCGGAGGTACAACCGAAATTGCCGTAATAGCATTATCAGGAATTACAAATGTAGTTTCTATAAAAACAGCAGGTGATGAATTGACAGATGCAATCATAAGATTCTTCAGGTCGAATCAGAACATGCTGATTGGTGAAAGAACCGCTGAAGATATAAAGCATCAGGCAGGTTCGGTGATGCCTTTAGAGGAGGAAGTCATAATCGAGGTCAAAGGTCGGGATTTGGTTGCGGGAGTTCCTAAATTAACAGAGGTCAGTTCAATCGAAATAAGGGAATCATTAAATCCGACTGTGACCCAGATGATTGAATCCATTAAAGTCGCGCTGGAAAAAACCGCACCTGAACTTTCATCCGACATACTCAGCAGAGGAATATTCCTCACGGGCGGTGGCGCACTGCTTCAGGGACTTGACGAAAGAATTAAAGTAGAAACCGGTGTACCTGTTCATATTGCCGAAGACCCGCTTACTGCTGTTGTAAGAGGAACAGGTAAAGTACTGGAGGACCTTAATTATTATAAGAAATGTATGCTGAAACGGTAATTTTGATTAAATGAAGAAATTCGGGATTTTTTTATTAGAAATAAAAGAGTATATCTTACTGGCTCTTTTGGTTTGTATATCATTGTATCTATTGTTTCGCAACGACAACTCACAGGTTAGATTTCTCAGGGCTGTTGCTGTTACAACTCTGGGTACATTTCAGAGCGGAATATCTCTCATACCGAATGTTTTTGAAATAGAAAACGAAAATAAATTTTTGAGAGAAGCAAACATAAAACTTTCAAATGAAATTGCTTCGCTGAAAGAAATGAAATCGGAAAATCTGAGATTGATAAGTATGCTTGATTTTAAAAACAGAGTAAGCCTTCCGCTTGTAAGTGCAAGAATAATCAATAAATCTTTAATTCAAACCCGAAATACAATCACAATAGATGCCGGAGAATCAGACGGAATAACTCCTAATATGCCTGTTATCACTGATGAAGGACTCGTAGGGCGTGTAGTATTAACATCGGGAAAATTTTCAATCGTGCAGATACTGCTGAATGACGATTTAAAAATAACAGTAAAGAATCAGAGGACAAGAATAGACGGAATATTATACTATGACGGTATGGGAAATCTTATGGTGAAAAATATACTGAAGAATGCTGATGTGAATCCCGGTGATATATTCATAACATCAGAATACAGCAGTTATTTCCCTTCGGGTATTCCGGTTGGAATCACGGCTGAAGTAGGAAATCTGGATAATTTATTTAAAAAAATCGTTCTTACACCATCTGTAAACTTTGAATCAATTGAAGAGGCGTTCGTATTAAAATATCAGCCGGTGCAGGAAAAACTTGAACTTGAGAATACATACAAAAAATAAATTTGTTCAGGATACTGAAATATTACATATTGCTTATAATGCTTATAATTATTCAGAATACATTTATCTGGCTGATAGCTATATCAGAATACAACATAGTTCCCGACCTTGTTTTGATAGGGATTGTTCTGATGGGAATCAAAAGGGGTAAAATAGAAGCAATGTTATCAGGCTTTTTTGCAGGTTTAATACTGGATATTATGGCGGGGTCATTCCTCGGATTGCTTGCCCTTATATATACAATAATGGGATTTGCATCGGGATTTTTTAGGGAACAGAAAGATAAAGAAAAAGTCCTGCCCAAAAAACATTTTATCATTCTGATTACTGTAATAAGCATTATTTCTAGTTTTATTTATTTTCAAATTTATTTTTTAACTGCATCTTCAATACATAATATCTCAGAAATTATGTATATATATGTTTTGCCTACTGCAGCATACACGTTACTGGTTAGTACTATATACATACTCATACCGAATAGAATGCAGTTAAGGAGTTCTTATTAATTATGGACGGCAAGGGAAAAAAATATACTATAATAATAATCTGTCTTTCAGTTTTTTTCCTTCTGGCTGGAAGGTTATATAAACTGCAAATTATTGACCAGATGGAATACGGACTCGAATCCAGAAAGAATTCCATTAGGAAAATCGAAGTTACTCCGCCGAGAGGATTAATGTTGGACAATAAAAATAAAATTGTTGTTGACAACCTTCCGTCATATGCTTTGACAATAATACCGAAAAAATTTGACAGGAACAAAATATCCGAGGTAGGGAAACTAATAGACGAAGATACAATACGAATAGGTGAATTAATTGACAAACCGCAGGGAACAAACAGATTTAATCCGATAATAATAAAACGGAGAATAGAATTCAGAGCAATATCATATTTAGAAGAGAACAGGGAAATATTTCCCGGTGTGGATTACAAAATTGAATCAATCAGGAATTACCCGATAAATTATCGGGGCTCGCACATTTTTGGATATATCGGTGAAATAAGCGATGCGATGCTGGAAAAACAGGAAGGCGACTACTACAGACAGGGTGATTTAGTAGGAATAACAGGGCTGGAAAAATATTACGAACTGCAATTAAGAGGTGAGAAAGGCGTGAAGTTGGTTACAGCCGACGTAAACGGAAAAATTCTCGGCAGTTACAATGAAGGTAGGGACGATATAAAATCCCTGAACGGGTCTGATTTATATCTGACGATAGACTCAGAACTGCAGAATTACTGCGAGCGACTGCTTGGCGGGAGGAGAGGTGCAATAGTTGTTATGAATCCGAACAACGGGGAAATATTAGCTCTTGTATCAAAACCGGATTTTGATTTGACAATATTTTCAGGTGAGAAAGACAACGAGACAATAGCGGCATTATTCAGTAATCCCAATTTTCCGATGTTCAACCGTGTAATTCAAACCAGATATCCCCCGGGCTCTACCTGGAAAATGATGATGGCAATGGCTGGAATGGGTTCGGGCAAAATAACTCCGGGCTCAACCATTTCCTGCGGTGGTTCATTTACCTACGGCGGCAGAACTTGGAGTGACCACGGTTCGTATGGTCCTATCAGTGTTGTAAAGGCGCTTGAAGTATCGGCAAATGTTTTCTTTTATAAATTGGCATTGATGATAGGACTTGACAATTACAATAAATATTCTAAAATGTTCGGTTTTGGTACAAAGACGGGTATAGATCTGCCGGGAGAAACAAGCGGACTGGTACCTTCGACGGAATATTTCGATAAAGTTTATGGCGAAGGCAAATGGGGAAAGGGACTGCTTGTAAGTTTAGGAATCGGGCAGGGCGAACTCGGAGTGTCACCTGTTCAGATGGTGGCATATACATCTGCTATTTGTATGAACGGGATATATTCGAATCCTCATCTAGTCCGACAGATAAAAAATCTCAATACGGGTAAAGACGAAATAGTTGAGATTAAACAGCGGAAAATTGAATTACCCGCCTCATATTTTCAGGCAGTCAAAAGGGGAATGTACCTTGTAGTCAACGGTGGTAGCGGGACTGCGCGAAATGTAAAGTCAGGCGGATACTCACTTGCAGGCAAAACGGGAACAGCGCAGAACACAAAAGGGAATAATCACTCCTGGTTTGTGGGTTTTGCTCCTTTCGACAATCCGCAAATAGCTGTATGTGTGCTGGGAGAGAATCAAGGCTGGGGAAATGAATTCGCGGCTCCGTTAGCTGCGGCAATTATGGTCAGATATTTAAGCAATTACAGTGAAGACGTTTATTCAGAATTAAATGAATCACCCGAAATAAGAGATTGAAAAATAAGAAATTTAAAATATTCGAAAAATTTGATATCCTGACGCTGATTTTGGCATTATTAATAACGGCGCTCGGCATAATCTCTATATATAGTGCAACTCACGGCAATACATCCGATATAGATTTCTTTACAAAACAGTTAATCTTTGCGATAGCCGGATTCATAATTGTTATTACTGTAAGTTATATTCAGCCGAGATATATTGCATTAACATCATATTACATATACGGATTTGCTATAATACTACTTGTTCTTGTATTACTTGTCGGGAAAACAATAAACGGTAACAAGAGCTGGTTTTACATTGCCGGATACGGCATACAGCCATCAGAATTCGCAAAAATGGCAACAATACTCGCAGTATCATTTTATCTGAATAAAGGCAATGAAAGAAAAGACATAAACGAGTTGCCTGTTTTAATGAAAGCGTCCGCTTTCGTAATACTGCCGACATTACTGATAAAACTTCAGAATGATACGGGGACTGCAATCATTTTTCTTGCAATGCTGCTACCGATATATTGGGGTGCAGGTTTGTCTCCATTTATGCTTTTCTCATTAATCACTCCAATAATTGTTGCGGTACTTGCATTTTTTAATCCCTTTTTATCCTATATAGCACTGGTATTAGTAGCGGTATCATTATTTTTTTTCAAGAGGAATCTTTTTGCCTCGCTCATAGTGCTTGCGGTAAATATAATCGCTGGGTTTTCAGTTAATTTCCTATTTTCCAGACTTGAAATATACCAGCAGAAAAGGATACTGGCGGTAATTGACCCTGCAACAGATCCCCTTGCAAGTGGGTATAATGTTATCCAGTCGAAAGTAGCAATCGGTTCAGGCGGATTGTTCGGGAAAGGATTTTTACAGGGGACACAGACTCAGTTAAGATTTATTCCGGAACAATGGACTGATTTTATATTCTGTATGATAGGTGAGGAATTTGGTTTTATCGGTGCGGTTCTTCTTATATTGCTTTATACTGTCCTAATAATAAGAATACTGTATGCTGGCGTGACATCTGCCAACAGTTATCTGTCTCTTATAACAGTCAGCATCGGAGGATTATTCCTTATACATTTACTTATTAATGTCGGAATGACAATCGGTATTATGCCGGTTATTGGAATACCGCTTCCGCTTGTAAGTTACGGTGTATCATCGTTACTTACATTTCTGTTAATGCTTGGGCTTGTAATGAACAACTATAGATTCAGAACAAAAGTATTATAAAAATGAAATATATAAATAAATTAGAAAAAACAATCATTAAAAAGGGTTCGCATTTAATTGTGGGAATAGACCCTGATAAAACGAAATTTCCGGAATTCATAAAAAAGAAAAAGAATCCTTTATATGAATTCTGCAAATTTGTTATAAACATAACTTCAGACTTTGTCACAGGATATAAATTTAACGTTGCATTTTTCGAAGCAGAAGGATATAAAGGAATTGAGACGCTGGAACAATTGCTTGAGGAAAAGAAGAAAGATTTTATTTATATTTGTGATGCAAAGAGAGGAGATATAGGAAACACCAGTGAGCAATATGCAAGGGCATATTTTGATAAAATGGGATTCGATGCAATTACTGTCAGTCCGTATATGGGAGTAGATTCAATTGAACCATTCTTGAAAAGAAAGAATAAATTCATTTACGTTCTTGCTTTGACTTCTAATAAAGGTTCAAAAGATTTCCAGAAATTATTGTCAGGGAAGAAACATTTATTCGAAATTGTCATAGAAAAATTTTTGAACTCCGGGTATTACAATATCGGATTTGTGATGGGGGCAGATTATGCAAAGAGAATAAAGAAAATTACATCATACAGAAGAGAAATTCCGCTCTTAATACCCGGTGTTGGAACACAGGGCGGCGACCTTCCGCAGCTGTTGAAAAACCTTAAAAATGAGTACTTTTTGATTAATTCCAGCAGAAAAATCCTTTATGCAGGTAAACCGACTGACAATTTAAAAATTTATGCTGAAAAAGTCCGTTCAGAGTGTAAAAAATTGAACGATTCTATTAAATCATTGAAAAAATAATAATATATTATATTTGCTGTACTTTTATGCTGCGATAGATATTCCTTGATACAATTTTTGTCTCAAAAAATGAAATAATTTACAGTTTTGTTCTTTAATGATAATTTTAATATAAGTTTGCCTTAGGATTTAGAGGTTTTGCTGCAGCAGATATGCTTCAAGTTAGTCCCTGTGACGATTATTCAATCCTTTGTAATTTAGTAAAAAAAAATTAAAAATAACTTGACATAAAACACTAATTTTCATATTTTTATAGCTTAGTTCTTTATAATATTTTTAAACAAAATAGGAGAGAAAATGCATTTCAAAGGTGCATTAAGGTTGCTTGCAGTTGCTGTAGTGATTGTAGTAGCCGTAATGATAACCGGATGCTCCAGTTCAAGAGAACTCTCCGACGAAGGGATCAAGGAAAGCCTTGCGGGTAAGAAAACAGGTGTTGATGTTTACACAAATTCATCTGAGTTAGTAGCCACTAACACCTCCGAAATAAAGACCAATCTTACAGAAGGTAATCTCGAGTCTCTTACGAGTTCACTTGCTGGATCATTAGCATCATCAGATTTGAATTACAGTTACATCAATGACGAATTGATGACTAAAATTATCGAGTACATTAACACCCCGTATTTATACGGCGGTACTTCAAAATCAGGAATAGACTGTTCCGCTTTTGTACAATCAGTAATATATCAGGCATTTGGTATAGCACTGCCGAGAACATCACTTGAGCAGTCGACAGTCGGCGAAGATGTAGATCCGGAAGATTTGCAATTCGGCGATTTACTGTTCTTTGATACAATGAGCAAGGGCAGAGTTTCTCACGTAGGAATATATCTGAGAGACGGATACTTTGCACATTCAGGTTCAAGAACCGGTGTTGCAATAGCAGATTTAAGGTCTGATTATTACACGAGCAAATTCTTAAAAGCAAAGCGTATTTTATATTAGTACTTTCTGATTTTGAAAGAAAAAAATCCCGAACCTCAAGTTCGGGATTTTTTTTGCTCAATTTTAAATGAGCATTGCCCGTGGTGATATGGGATAAATCTATTTGGGATTTAAAATGAAATTATGAAACGAATTCACTATGAAAAAAAATTAAGTTTGTTTTAAGATGTTTAGTATAGTTTTAGGATACTGGCTTCAGGAGTTCAAAAATATCGGATTTAAAGATTTAAATAAGGGATTATATTTAGAGTCGAATATAAGCGTTTTGAATTGAATAAAAATTAAGGAATGGTATATTTGTAGTTAATGAGTAAAAAGAAAATTTATATTATTGTATTTATTGGAGTATTTTTCATAGCGGCAGGTTCACTTATTTATTACAGGATAAACGAAAATATCAAATCGTCAATCAAACCGCAAAAACCTCCTCAGGCAGTTAAGGTAATTCAGCCGGAACGCGGGGATATTTCTGAAAAACTGATTTTTTCCGGCGACATACTTGCATATCAGCAGACGAACATTTATGCAAGAGTTACAGGCAATATCCAGAAAATATATGCTGATATCGGGGATTATGTTCAAGGTGGAAAACTTCTTGCCGTAATTGACAAAAGTACATTGTACCAGACCGTCCGTCAGACTGAAGGGATACTGAATCAGGCATCGGCAAATCTTGAAAATAACCGTGTGAATCTCGAAAGGGTTCAGGCACTTTTCGATAAAGGTCTGATTTCGCAAAACGAACTCGATAATGCCCTGACACTTGTAAAAGTATCCGAAGCACAGGTAGAAACCGCTAAAGCAAATTACAACAATGCATTACTGCAGGTTAATTACTGTAATATAAGAGCACCTTTCGGGGGTTACATTACAAAAAGATTCCTTGATGAGGGTTCACTCGTGTCACAGGGGACAGCGAATTCAATTTTTGTTTTATCGGATATAAGTAGACTGAAAATTATTGTCAGTGTTCTTGAAAAGGATATTCCAAAACTTGATTATGTGAAAGAAGTAATGGTTATAACCGATGCATATCCCGAGGAGGTTTTCACTGCGAGATTCCGCAAGATGGCGCAGGCTCTTGATTTGAATACGAGGACAATGCCCGTGCAGATTGATATCGATAATCCGATGCGGATTTTAAAACCGGGTATGTTCGCAAAAGTTGAATTTCTTTATCGGACTCATACCGGAACACTTATCGTACCGGAACAATGCATAATGAAAGATGAAAAGGGAGAATATGTATTTTCTGTAAGTGATGATAATAGTGCATTAAAAAAATATGTTCAGGCAGGATTAAAATCAGAAAACAAAACTGAAATAATATCCGGTGTTAGTGAAACAGACAGGATAATTTCAACAGGACAGGAACTCTTACAGGAAAATTCTAAAGTAAAAATTTCGAATTAGACTATGTGGCTGACACGCCTTGCACTTAAATACCCGATTAGTACACTGATGGCTTCTATTGCAGTTTTTGTGCTTGGTATGGTTTCCTTTTTTCAGTTACCCATTGATATGCTTCCGGATATTCAGCTGCCGAGTGTAACAACGGTTACTTTTTACTCGGGTGCAAGTCCTATGGACATGGAGCAGAGTATTACAGTTCCGATTGAACGCGCAGTAAGTTCAACAACCGACGTGGATTATATTCAGTCGTCCACACGTGAAGGTGTGGCTCAGGTTAGGTTGTATTTCAACTGGGAAGCGGATTTATCGGAAAGTTTTATTGATGTTACCCAGAAAATTAACCGTGTCCTGAATCAATTGCCCGAAGGAATCACGCAGCCACAGGTTTTGAAATTCGACGTTACAAATACTCCCGTTATTTCGGTTGCATTAAGCAGTGATATAGATGAACGTGAATTGTACGACCTTGCATATAATATTATAGAGCCGCAACTTGAACACATATCGGGAGTCGCATCTGCACAGGTGAGCGGCGGAAAAATAAGAGAAATACAGGTAACTCTCGATCGTAACAGAATTGAAGCAGCAAATCTTTCTTCATACCAGGTTGTTCAGGCAATTCAGAGCTCAAACCTGATTCTTCCTTCCGGGGAATTAAAATCAGGCGTGTATGATTATTCACTTAAAACAGAAAGCCAGTTCAATGTAGTTGAACCGATAGGGGATATTATTATAAAGACAGTTAACAACATTCCGATCAGAATAGGGGATATAGCGAGAATTGAAGATACATATCAGGAACAGACAAGGTTAATAAGAACAAACGGAAAGCACGGCGTGGTTCTGCGAGTCCAGAAAACTCCGGGTGCAAATACTGTAGATGTAGTTGACAAAATCAAGAAAGCATTACCGGAGCTGCATGATATACCGGAATCGGTAAAACTATCAACTTCATTCGACCAGAGCGAGTATATCAGGAATTCAATTGAGGGTCTTTTGCGTGAAGGCGGTTTTGGAGCTATACTTGCAATGGTTGTTATAATTCTTTTTTTGAGGAATTCAAAAAGCGTAATGATAATATTCGTTGCAATACCGCTTTCAATACTTATTACTTTTATATTTTTCAGATTTACGGATACTTCACTTAATATAATGACACTTGGCGGACTGGCGCTCGGTATAGGAAGACTCGTTGATGATTCCATTGTCGAACTGGAAAATATCACGCGGCATTATACGAATATCAAACGTGACAATGTAAGCAAACTTCAGGCAACGCTGAATGCGGCTCAGGAAGTTGCCGCACCGATTTTTGTATCCACTCTTACCACAGTGATTGTATTTTTACCGGTGGTATTTTTAACCGGCATTGCAAAACTTTTATTTATTCCGCTTGTGATAACAATCGCAGTTGCTCTGTTCGGTTCATTCTTCGTTTCGCGAACCGTTACTCCTCTGCTTTGCTATAAGGTACTTTCGGGTGAAAAAGTTGTCAACAGGAATTCAAAAAAACTGATTGACAGGATTCAGATTAAGACAAAGGATATTCTGAAGAAAATCGATGATTTTTATGAAAATGTTTTACGATACTCAATTAAGCACAAGATTAAAGTTATATCAGGTATAGTCATTTTTTCAGTTTTATCATTTATTCTTTTTAAGTTTATAGGAACAGAATTTTTTCCCGATGCGGACGAAAACCAGTTTACTGTTAATGTCAGAATGCCCGTTGGAACGAGAGTCGAAATAACCGAAAAATTTATTGAGAAAGTTGAAAATATTATTAATGAAAATGTGCCGGAAGTAAACAATATAATTTCCGATATGGGTGTTCCGAGTGCAAGAAGCGGAGGGTTTTTCGGAAGGAACTCGGGCGGTCACAGCGGAAACGTGCAGGTATCGCTTGTGCCCGGTTATGAACGGGAAAGGGATGTTTTTGAAATTATAAAAGCACTAAGATCAAAAATGTCTTCGCTACCTGGAGCGCAGATAAATATGAATGCCGGGGGATTCCTGAAGTTTCTTTTGAACTTCGGTTCTTCGGCACCGATTGATGTCTCGATTCTCGGGTATGATTTTGAAACTTCTGATATGCTTGCAAAGAAAGTTTCCGATATTATCGAATCAACTCCCGGTGCCACGGATGTTTATATAAGCCGCGATAATAATATGCCCGAAGCGAGAATAATAATCGACAGAGTAAAAGCCGGAACAATGGGGATCAGCGTTTCTCAGATAGCAAATACAATTTCGACGGGTATGAGCGGAAGTGTGGCTTCACTATTCAGTGACCCGCGGACAGGTAATCAGTACAATATTCTTGTAAGAATGTCCGAAGATTACAGGAACAACATTGACGATATCAGGAGACTTACGGTAGTTACGCCTTCGGGAGAAACTGTCCCGATTGAAAGTTTTGTTGAAATTAAAATGACAAAGTCACCCGTTCAGATTGACAGGAGATATCAGCAGCGGCTTGTGAGTGTGACGGCAAATGTTTCCGGAAGGGATCTGGGGAGTGTAGCCGAAGATATAAAAACAAAACTTTCTGAACTTGAGAAACCGGCAGGATTTGAAATTCTTATGAGCGGAAATATAGAACAGCAGGAAAAAACTTTTAGTTCGCTTTTTCTTGCATTTGGACTGGCGATTTTGCTGGTTTATATGGTGATGGCATCGCAGTTTCAGTCTCTGATAGACCCGCTTATCATTATGTTTTCAGTTCCGCTCGGTATGGTAGGAGTTGTATGGATGTTGTTCATTACTAATACGACACTTTCGGTCACGTCTTTTGAAGGAATAATCGTAATGGTAGGAATAGTTGTTTCAAACGGAATTCTATTAATCGATTATATGAACCGTCTGAGGAAAAGAGGAGTTGAACTTCACGAAGCAGTTATCAAAGGTGGAAAGACGAGGCTTCGTCCTATTTTGATGACGACGCTGACAACTGTTATCGGATTAATTCCTTTGGCAGCGGGAATCGGAGGTGAATCTACGCAGGCTCCGCTTGCGATAGCGGTTATCGGAGGTCTTTCCGCTTCTACATTCCTTACGCTGATTTTTGTTCCTGCTCTTTATATTCTGTTCGAAGAAAAATTTCACATGAGGAAAGAAATGGAGCGGGATTCGGAACTGGAAAAACTCTGATTCAATTGTTTGTTTAGTTTTTAAAATAAATTTCCGTGAATTCTGGAATTTCAAGTTCCACATTAACATGTCTCACACAGTCTCTTTAGCGTTGAAACCTTTCTTTTTACTTCTCTTTGCAATTCTCCGGCGCAGTAACGAATATGCTTCCGGTTCGTTCCTGTTTTCAGTATATTTTTTTTTATTACATTTTAATAAAATTTTTATTAAACTGTACTAAATCAAACAGGAATGGTTATGAATAATTATCTTTCATTAATTCTTGCAATCACAATATTCTTTGTCTCCTGCACGAAAAAAAATACTGATTCAACATCAGAAAAACAAAATCATGAAAGGAGGAAAACCGAAATGGTTATTACAAGTTCGGCATTCAAGGAAGGTGAATTGATACCTTCAAAATATACTTGTGACGGAGAGGATATTTCACCGCAGTTATCCTGGTCAGGTGTACCGGAAAATACGAAAAGTTTTGCTTTAATTAACGATGACCCTGATGCTCCCTCCGGTGACTGGGTGCATTGGGTTATTTTTAATATTCCCGGTTCAGTGACGAAACTCGCAGAAAATATTTCTGCCGATAAAATTCTCGATAACGGTACAAAACAGGGAACAAGTGATTTCGGAAAAATAGGTTACGGCGGTCCGTGTCCGCCCGGCGGTACGCACAGATATTATTTCAAACTGTTTGCACTCGATGTGTATCTCGATAAAGATGCGGGCATTTCAAAAAAGGAATTGCTTGCTGCGATTGAAGGACATATTCTCGCGGAGTCGCAGCTAATGGGACGATATAAGAGAAATTAAGAATATTTCTGAGTTTCTGAAAGGTTCGAAGTAAATAAACTTGGAATTTATTCACCTGAAACACAACTTTTAAATTATTTTTATTAATTATTTATTAGGAGAAATTTAATATGAGAAAAGGAAGTTTTTTCCCGGCATTAGTATTCTTTTTGATTCTTATTGTCGGAGTAATATTTGCATTCATATCTTATGATTTCTCAGCTAAAAATGAAAATCCATGGATTATTATTGTCGTTTCGTTCATAGTTGCGGTTACAGTTTCCAGTTCATTAAAAGTTGCAAATCAGTGGGAAAGAGCAGTAGTATTGAGATTAGGACATTTCCGTTCGCTGAAAGGTCCCGGATTATTTTTTATTATTCCGATTATAGATACTATCCCTTACTGGATTGATATCCGCGTTATAACAACGGCTTTCCAGGCTGAAAAAACATTAACAAAAGACACGGTACCTGTAGATGTAAATGCAGTATTATTCTGGAAAGTTATTGACCCTCAGAAGGCGGCTTTAGATATAGCCGACTATCAGAGCGGTATAAGCTGGGCTTCCCAAACGGCATTACGTGATGTGATAGGTAAGACAATGCTTTCCGATATGCTTGAAGGCAGAGATAAAATCAGTAATGAACTTCAAAAGATAATTGATGAGCGTACTGAACCGTGGGGGATTAATGTGATTTCCGTTGAAGTTAAAGATGTTCTGATACCCCAGGCATTAGAAGATGCAATGTCTATGCAGGCGCAGGCGGAAAGAGAAAGACAGGCAAGAGTGATTCTTGGGGACTCTGAACGTCAGATTGCGGAAAAATTTGGTGACGCAGCTAAAACTTACACTAACGACCCCACTGCTTTCCATTTAAGAGCTATGAATATGCTGTATGAAGGTTTGAAAGACAACTCTACAATCGTAATTGTACCCAGTACCGCAATTGATACAATGAATCTTGGTTCTCTTGCCGGAGTTACCGGACTTGCGATGAATGTAAAAAAAAATACAGTTAAAAGGAGAAAGAAATCCTGAGTCACTATTTCTGTAATATCAAAAATATCGTACTGAAGTAATTTAAACAGCAGAAAATTATTAATTGGGATTTGGCGGAGAAATATTTTTGTGTATAAATAATCCGAAATTGAAAAACGAAATAGACATTTTGAAATCCTGCAATATTTGTCCGCATAATTGCGGAGTGGATAGAACTGTGAGTCCGAACGGAGTTTGCGGGATGGGCACAAACCTTGTTATATATTCTTTCGGACCGCATTTCGGAGAGGAGCCGGAACTTACTGGGCGTTTTGGCTCGGGTACAATTTTTTTTACCGGATGCAATCTTCTGTGTGTATTCTGCCAGAATTATGATATCAGCCATTTACGTGAAGGATACGGAGTTGATGAAAGAAGACTTTCCGAAATTATGCTCCTGCTTCAGGAACGTGGGTGCAGTAACATTAATTTTGTGACACCTACACATTTCACTCTGCAGATAATACAGGCTGTAAAATCGGCAAAGACAAAGGGACTTAATATTCCGGTTGTATGGAACACAGGCGGTTATGAAAAAACGGAAACAATAAAAATGCTTGAAGGAATTGTAGATATTTATATGCCTGATTTGAAATTTGTCCGTGAGGATAAAAGTAACCTTTATACTGAAGCGGAAGATTATTTCTCTTATGCCTCAAGAGCAGTGACTGAAATGCACAGGCAGGTGGGTGATTTGATTATTAGAAATGGTGTTTCGAAAAGGGGATTGTTAATACGTCATCTCATTTTACCTGAAAATCAGTCTGATACTGAAGAAATAATCAATTTCATTGCGGAGGAACTTGGAACAAATACATATCTGAATCTGATGGAACAATATCATCCGTGTTACAAGGCTGATGAATATCCGCTTATTAATAACCGTATTTCGTTTGAGGAATATAATTATTTTGTTGACTATGCAAGGAAGAAGGGATTCCGGAGACCGGATTATATTTTCAAATAACCTCTTTGTTATGATAATCATTTAATTATTGCTGATGTTTTTTTAAAAGCGGATTATCGTAACCGGGAGAAAGAATTTTATTAAGTTATTTATGAAATGAAAATAACATACTAATATACTTCACAATCTTCGAGTGTTACACCTACCAGCATACCGGTGCATCTTCCCTTTATCGTTCTGTAATCGCCGGGTTTTAATTTTGCTATTTTCTTAGACTCGGTCTCATCGAAATAACAGAATATATATCCATTTATGGCTTTTGTGTCATACATTATTAATATTCTTCCGTCTTTTTCCTGATTAATTAACGAGATGTTACCGGTGACTTTCAGTGTTTTTCCTTTGAATTTTTCGTCTGCGGCGACTGGATTGTCGGAGTATTCTTTGTAAAGATTATCGGCACTTATTCTTATACTGCCGTCGTCTTCAGGTTTATACTCTTTTTCTTTGTCTTTGTCTTCAAATAAACTTCCAAAAGCAAGTGCAATAAAAAGTGCAATAAGTAATACGGACGAAACGTGTTTTAAAATTTTCATATTATTTTGTTTTTAATTTTGCGGAGATGAATTAGTAAAGGTAAAATTGTTCCTGCGATATAAGAAATGATATCAAAATAATTGAAAGTTCCGGGTATTAATCCCGTAAGTTGTAAAATTTCGGAAGCAACGGCAGCTGAAAGTACTGAAATGAAATATATAATGTTGCGGTTTGTAATTTCCAGGTTCCAGATGAATAGAAGGAATGACGTGAATGAAAATGTCCATAATCCGCCTGGCACAGTGTTTATTAATGTCTTAAAAGAATTAATCTGTGGAAATAAGTCTGCATCGCGAATATGGTAAATAAATTCTGAAACCCGAAGCTGTTCAAACCAGCCGAACATTACGAGTGAATCGGTACGGAATAAAATGTAAATCAGTCCGCCGGTAATTATTGAAATGATTGCTTCAGGGAGTAAATAAAATGGTTTAGCGGAATGAATGTATGAATCATTTGTCTCTATCATCAGGGGATTATTATTTAATATTGTGCAAACTATATAATATTACTTTTTTTTACAATGAAATAAAATGCTGTTCATTTATTAATCAGGATTTAATTCTTCGGCTTCAAAATTCAATGAAAATTCTGCGGAATATTATTGAATAGTATTTTATTTAATAATACTTTAAATATTTGCGTGAAATATTTCGGTCATATTGCAATTTTTTTGTTCTTACTGTATATTATTTGTTCTTTGTTATTTGTAAAGCGTCTATAAGTGAAATAAATATTGACAGGAAACAAAATCAGGACTCTGTAGTATAAAGTGTAAAGAATTAATAAAATAAATATTAAAACAATGAAACATCCCGTAAAAAAAGTATTGCCTCCGATAATGGCAATTATCTCTGCACTTGTCGTTTTTACATTATTAGCGTTTGCAGGTAAGTCCACAGATAATTCAAATATATTAGATAAAGGCAATGCTGTTAAGCAGTTAAATTACCTGAAATCATTAAAATTCTCAGCCAATCTTGATAACAGATACTATTACAATAATAAGGATATTTATCTGAATCTTGAAGTAAAAGCGGATGAAGTTAAGGGTTATTCCGAAAGAACTCCGCTAAATATATCTGTAGTTATTGATAAGAGCGGTTCTATGTCGAGCAAGAACAAACTCGACTTTGTTAAAAAGGCGGTCGAGTATATAATTGATAAACTGGGGTACAACGATTACATTTCGATAGTTACTTACGATGATGATGTTAGAGTAGTATATGCTTCGAGTATGGTGGAAGATAAAACCCGTCTTAAAAGCGAAGTACGGAAAATTATGTCAGGAGGATTTACAAATTTGAGTGGTGGTATGAATGAAGGATATACTCAGGTAGAGAAAACAGTAAGAAGGGGATATGTCAACAGAGTTCTGCTTTTATCGGACGGACTTGCAAACAGGGGAATTACAGACAGAAGTGAACTTGCTAATATAGTGAAAAATAAAAGCAGCTATGAAGGAATTACAATTTCAACGTTCGGAGTCGGAAATGATTTTAATGAAAACCTGATGGCTGATATAGCGACGTATGGTAAAGGGAATTATTATTATATTAAGAATTCATTCGATATACCAGAGATATTTGCAAATGAACTTAAAGGAGTCCGTATTCTCGCTGCGCAGAATACAAAAATAAAGGTGAATTTTCCTTCGCATTATCTGTCCGTAAGAAATGTTTTTGGTTATCATTATGAGGTAACAGGGGATAACTTGTACATTGACCTGAAAGATGTTTTCGCGGGTCAGAAGAAAACTGTGCTGATAAAGTTTTATGTCAGCAGGAGAATTGACAGCAGGCAGGAATTTGAAAGCATTTTATCTTATGATGATGCGAGAGATGATTTAAGAAAAATTGAAGAACGTCTGATAACCTTTATCGAACCTGCATATACAATAAATGATTATGAAAGCGGAGTTAATATTTCCGTCAAGCAGAATGTGGTCAGGCAGGAAGCAAATGATTTAATGGAACAGGCATTAAATGATGCTGATAACGGCAGATATGATGAAGCAAGAGAGAAAATTAAAAAGGGTAAAGATTATATGAGCAGCGAGATGAGTTCTATACCTTCTTCGCCTGAAATGACCGAGCAGTATGATAATATGGATAAATATGATAAGCAACTTGAAAATGCGGAAAATAAATCCGAAGAAGAAAGAAAAGAAATGCAGAAAGCCGGAAAGTATCAGAATTACGAGACAAGGAAGAAATAAGAATTATATCGCCCTCATCCGATGAGCGAAGCTCGTTGGATGAGGAATTAATAAAGGGGGGATTTTATTAACTAAAAAAGTTGATGGAATTTAAGTAATTTGTTATCAATAAAATTGCTTTATGTTAGAGTTAATATATTTTCTCACAAAAATTGAGAATATCGGGAATATCAGAATATTGAATATTCTAAAGAAATTTAATACGCTTAAAGAATTAAAGTCTGCCGATAAAAGAATTTTAACTAAGATTGAAGGTATCAGCGAATCAACTGCAAATTCTATAATTTCTATGTTGAATAAATCGGATGATTTTAAAAAATCTTATGATTTATTATACGATACACTGGAGAAAAAGAACATTAAAACTGTTACTATATTCGATGATGAATATCCCGCCAATTTGAAAAATATATATGACCCTCCTGTATTATTGTATTATAAAGGGAAGTTAAACAAAACAGATGAATTCTCCATAAGCGTTATTGGGACGAGGTATCCGACCGAATACGGAAGGAACGTTTGCCTGAATTTAGTAAAAGAACTTTCCGAACTGAAGATACCCATAATCAGCGGAATGGCTAAAGGAATTGATTCTGTATCACATCTCGCGGCACTATCGAATGATAATCTTACTTATGCAATTCTGGGCAGTGGTGTAGATGTGGTATATCCTGCGGAGAACAGGAAATTATATCAGGAAATTTGCGAGAGGGGAGTTGTAATTTCCGAATATGAACCGGGAGCAAAACCCGATAAAGTCAATTTTCCGAGGAGAAACAGGATAATAAGCGGAATAAGTCTTGGTACTATAATAATAGAAACGGGAATCAGAGGGGGTTCTATGATAACTGCGGAACTTGCAATCGACCAGAACAAAGAAATATTTGCAGTACCGGGTCCGGTTTTTTCGAAGCGTTCTGAGGGTGCAAATTTCTTAATCAAACAGGGTATGGCAAAACTGATTACCGGTTCTGAAGATGTGATAAACGAACTTGAATATAAATTAAACAGTTATATCAAAAAAGATGTTAAAAAAACTGCCGTTAAGGATATCGAACTGAATTTGTTCGAAAGAAAATTATTTGAAGAGATTAAGGATGAACCCGTGCATATTGATTCCCTGAGTGAGAATACGGAACTGAATATATCTGACTGTCTGGTGAATCTTTTGTCGCTCGAATTTAAGGGATTAATACGGCAGTTACCCGGGAAAAAATTTATAAGATTAAAATGAAAGTTGATAATATCGAAATAGATGAAACTATATTCACAACTGAATTCTGCTGTGACATTAATAAATGCAGGGGCGCCTGCTGCACTATAAGCGGAACTCTAGGTGCACCGACAGATATGGAAGAAATATGTATTATTGAAAAATTGATTCCCGAAATCAGAGTTTATATGGAAACTGAAAAAATCAATGAAATAATGTCAAAGGGGTTCTATGAAAATTACAATAATAAATATTACCTGAATACACTGAACGGCAATGACTGCATTTTTGTATTTAAGGAAAATGGGATCGCTAAATGTGCGATTGAAAAAGCCTTTCTGGAAGGGAAGATCGAATTCAGAAAACCTGTTTCATGCGAGTTATTCCCGATAAGATATAACAGAGGAACAAATTATTTAAAATATGAAAAAATTACTGAATGCGAAAGTGCGCTGGAAAAAGGTAAGTTGAAGGGTATTACAGTAGCGGAGTTTGCCGGAAATGCAATTAAGAGGAAATTCGGAAAAGAGTTCTATTATAAGATAATTAAATTGTGGAAAAACGGAACAAATAATAAACAGTAAATAATAAAAAATAATTGATTTCAGGATTTTGCGCACAATCAGGGTAAAATGCATCTATATGCAGACATTTTATATTTTTTACGCAATTGAAATAATAAATTGATTTTTATAATTTTAAGTTATAAAAAAAAACATTAATGTCACAGTTAAAAATTTTTTCAGGAAGAAGTTCAAATTATTTAGGTGTAAAAATTGCAAAGAGTTTAGGAAAAGAACTTGGTCATGTTAAGTTTAAGACTTTTTCAGACGGTGAAATATGGATGAAATATTCAGAGAATATTAGAGGGAATGACGTATTTATTGTACAGTCCACGAATCCCCCGGCTGAAAATTTGCTGGAGTTATTGATAATGATAGATGCCGCAAAAAGGTCTTCTGCATTAAGAGTTAATGCCGTAATTCCTTATTTTGGTTATGCAAGACAGGACAGAAAAGATCAGCCGAGAGTCTCGATTACCGCAAAACTTATTGCAAATCTTTTACAGAAAGCGGGTGCAGACCGAATAATAACGATGGACCTGCACGCCCCACAATTGCAGGGTTTTTTTGATATACCGGTTGACCACTTATTCGGCTCGGCGATTTTTCTAAAAAAGTTTGTTGATATGAAAATCAGAAATCTTGCCGTTGCGTCCCCGGATGTAGGAGGTATTAAAATGGCAAGGGCTTATGCGAAAAGACTTCATTCTGATTTAATTGTGATTGATAAAAGAAGACCAAAACCCAATTTAGCCGAAATAATGAATGTAATCGGTGAAGTTGAAGGGAAAAATGTTTTAGTTGTTGATGATTTGATTGATACCGGAGGAACATTTTCAAATGCCGTCTTGGAAATCGAAAGACAGGGAGCAAAGGAAATTTACGGTGCCTGTACTCATCCTGTCCTTTCCGGAAATGCATGGCAAAAAATCTGTAAGCTTCCGCTGAAAAAATTATTTATAACCGATACCGTACAATTAAAACATAATTCGCCAAAAATTGAAATTATGACCGTTGCCAATATTTTTGCCGAGGCAATTAAACGAACAAATAAAAATCAGTCAATAACTTCACTGTTTGAAGTAGTGTAACATTTTTGAGTTAATTGTTGTTGTAATTGAAGTAAATAAAAGGTTACAATGCGGAATTTATTTAATGTAAAAATATTTAAAAAAAATTAAAATATAATCAAGAGGAAAATAAAATGATAGTAGATATTGTAATGCCGAAGATGGGCGAATCTATAATGGAGGGAACGATATTGAAATGGTTGAAAAATGTCGGTGACAAAATCGAAAGGGACGAGAATCTGCTCGAAATTTCGACCGATAAAGTTGATACTGAAGTTCCAAGTCCTGAATCGGGAATACTTGTTGAGAAATTATTTAAAGAAAATGATGTTGTAGAAGTCGGGAAAGTAATTGCAAGACTCGAAACAGAAGCAAGAACCGCAGTCACAACTTCTGCAGCCGGTGAACCGAAAGAGCCAGAGAAAGAAAAAACTGATGAAAAACCGAGAACAGAAGTGAAACCTGCTGAAAAAACTGAGCCCGAAACCGAAAAAGTAACCGCATCGAGATTTTATTCACCTCTGGTAATGAATATTGCAAAGGAAGAGGGTATTCCAATGTCAGAACTCGAAACGGTGAAAGGTACAGGTCTTGAAGGCAGAGTTACAAAGAAAGACATACTGGAATATATAAAGGGAAAAGGTAAATCTTCAGTTCAACAACAGGTTGCCGCAGCACCTCAGACGGATACAATTCCAAGGGCAGTTGCGAAACCGGCAGAACCTCCTAAACAAAAAATTGATTACAATGAAGAAGGATTAAGTGTAATTGAGTTTGATAACATACGTCAGAAGATGGCGGAACATATGGTTCAGTCTTCTTCTGTATCACCTCACGTAAATGCAATTGCGGAATGTGATTTATCAAGGATTGATAAAATCAGAAAAGAAATGGCAAAAGAATTTGAAGAGAAAGAAGGATTTAAATTAACCTATATGCCTTTTATCGCGGATGCTTTAGTGAAAGCACTAAAAGATTTTCCGCTTGTCAATTCCGTAATTGACGATTCATCGGTTCCGTTCAAAGCAATAATGAGAAGCAGAGTTAATCTTGGAATAGCCGTTGCGATGGACAATGGAGGATTAATCGTTCCTGTTATAAAAGAAGCTGATGGCAAAAATTTAGTTGGTCTGGCAAGGGAAATAAACGATTTAGGACAACGTGCAAGAGTAAAAAAACTGACACTCGATGAAATACAGGGTGGAACAATTACAATTTCAAATTACGGAGTGTTCGGGAATATTATCGGGACTATGATAATCAACCAGCCGCAGGTAGCAATACTCGGAGTAGGTGCGGTAAAAAAACGTCCGTCAGTAACCGAAACCTCCGAAGGAGATTTTGTAACAATCAAACCGATTGTATATTTAACATTGTCATTTGACCATCGTTTGGTTGATGGCGCACTTGGTGGAAAGTTTATAATGAAAGTAGTTCATTATCTTGAAAACTATACTTTTTAATTAAATAAATAATAACAATGCGAGAAATCAGGAAATTTTTTGTTTTACTTATTATTTTTGTTGCAGTATTAAGTCTTAATGCACAGGAGAAACCCGACGCAAAATACTGGATTATCTTCAAAGACAAAGGAGTATTTAAAACAAATGAAGTAATAACACCCGGCTCCGAAGCCTATGAACTGGGTAAATCACTTTTAACGGAACGTGCAATTAAGAGAAGACTGAAAGTGTTAAATGAGGAAAATTTAATATCCTATGATGACCTTCCTCTAAATGAAGGATATATAGAAGTGATTGAATCTAAAGGAATAAATATAATTGCAAAATCGAGATGGTTTAACGGTGTTAGTGCGTATTTAAATCTTCAGGAAATGGAAACAGTAAAGAAACTTGATTGTGTGTCAGGATTATTTTTAATGGGGAAATATCATAATAATTCCATAGATAATAGCGGACCGGTAAAAATAATTGAATTAACGGATATTGAAGATAACAGCAGTATATTAAACACAGAGAGATTAAATTACGGAAAATCTTATGACCAGGTAAATCAGATTAATGTCCCTAAACTTCATAATTTAGGTATAAACGGTAAGGGTGTTATGATAGCAAGTTTCGACAGCGGATTCGAATGGCGCAACCATGAAGCATTAAGAGATTTGAATGTAATTGCAGAGTATGATTTTATTAATAAGGACGATAAAACATTTAATGAAATTAGCGGACAGTTATATACCGACAGAAACGACCAGAGTATGCACGGCACGGCAACACTTTCTAATTTAGCGGGATATAAACCCGGAAAAATTATCGGAACGGCATATGGTTCGGATATAATTCTTGCAAAGACAGAATACACAGTTACAGAGACTCCTATGGAAGAAGACTTTTATCTTGAAGCGGCAGAATGGGCTGAGTTAATGGGAGCAGATATTATTACAAGTTCACTCGGATACAGGGAATTTGATGAGCCGTTTGTAAAGAATTCTTATAAATATGAAAATTACGACGGGAAGACAGCAATAACAACACTGGCTGGAAATAAAGCAGCATATTACGGTGTCGTCGTAGTGACTTCGGTTGGAAATAATCATCAGATAGACCCCCCTTCTATCGGTTCACCTGCTGATGGTGATTCGATTATTGCCGTTGGGGCGGTTGACCAGAAAGGTATTATTACTTCTTTCAGTTCTAACGGTCCTACATCCGACGGAAGAATCAAACCTGATGTAGTTGCCCTGGGTTATAAAAATTTCTGTACAATCGGAAAAAATATTACAGGTAATGATTCAACTTATGGAATGATGAACGGGACATCTTTCTCCTGTCCGTTGACTGCAGGTGTTTGTGCATTGATTCTTTCTGCACATCCCGAATTAACTCCGATGCAGGTACGTGAAGCGTTAAGAAATACCGCCGACAGGTCAAATAATCCAGACAATGTGTACGGATGGGGACTAGTTAATGCATACTATGCTGCTCTATACTGGGGGGCAGTATGGAGCAATGAACCGGAGGTTGATATGACTACGGATAATGGAGTTAAAATTTCAATTTCGCTGGCTTCGAAATATTTAATCGAGCCGGGATTCGTGAAAATATACTATACTACAAGCGGAGAAGAAAATTTAATACCCAAAGTTATGGAATTATCCGAATCTCTTAATGACGGTTATAATTCGGGGAAATATTCCGTGTTCCTTGATGATGTTACTGATTTAAGCAATCTTGAATTTTTCTTTTCTTACAGAGATGAAGCGGGTGAAGACCGGTATTATCCGGTGAAGGAACCGTTCAAAGCAGTGAAGTGATTTTTTGAATTTTTCTGAATTGGTAAGGTGGAAATGAAAAAGATATTCGTTCCCGGGCTTCTGCTTGGGAACGTTTTTTATTATAAACCTTGAGAATCATTTTTGTAAATCCTTCTTATGTGGGAATCTATGATGAATCGAACAATTATCTGTGTATAAAAAAGGTATTCCTGCTTCCCCTTTCTGTTTTCTGTATTCTGGTTAAATGTTTCTTTCTGTTAATTCACAAAGAATATGTCCGATTGTTATATGTGATTCCTGAATACGTTGGATGTTATCGGAGGGGACGATTATATTATTATCACAAAGCTTTGCAAGTTTTCCTCCTCCCATGCCGAGTAAACCTACGGAGATAATCCCGATTTCTTTTGCTTTGTGTACTGCATTTATAATATTAACGGAATTTCCGCTGGTAGAAATGCATACAAGTACATCGCCTTTTTTCCCGAGCCCTTCAACACTTCTTGCGAATATATTTACGAAACCGATATCATTGCCGCCTGCGGTTAAATTGGAAGTATCTGTATTCAGTGCGAGAGCAGGGATGGCAGGTCTTTTAATGTCATGTGAAAGTCTTACCATGAATTCCGTGGCAATATGTTGTGCATCTGCTGCACTTCCGCCGTTTCCGCAAAGCATTATTTTATTCCCGCTTTTTACGCGCTCAATAAGCAGGTCGGTAACTTTCAGTATATCTTCAGTACATTTTTCAAGAACCAATAATTTTATTTCCGAACTTTCTTTTAAGGAATCATTAATAAACTTTTTTTTATCCACTTTTATGTGTTTTTAATTTATAAACAGATTTTTTATAATTTTTTCTGCAGTACCGAGTGTATGTTCAAATACTTTTGAACAATTTGCTGCAAGTTCGTCTCTGTATCCTTTGTCATTTAGCAGAGGATATACTTCTCTGAAAAAATTTTTCTTATTTTTAATTGGAATACCGCACCCGGATTTTAATAAAAGTTCATCTTCGTCGGAATTTTTTGCCTGATTAGCAAAAAAAACCGGTACATTAAAAATAACAGGTTCAAGTATATTGTGAAGACCCGTTCTGAATCCGCCTCCTACATAACTAAGATATGCTATGGAATATAATTTTGCCAGTATGCCGACTGTATTAACAATTATCAGATTTTCATTTTTATAATTTTTGATGCCCGTGTAGCGTATTGTCCTGAAATTTTTGTATTTAACAGAAATTGTCTTTTCTATTGCCGAAATTTTTGTTTCTTTGGGCTCGTGGGGAACGAGTATCGTCAGAATGCCTCCCTGTTTACCTTCAATCCTGTCTAATACGGGGAGTAATACATCCTCATCGTCTTTCCAAGAACTACCTATTACAAAAACTTTTTTATTTTTATGTATATCTTTAGGCAGAACACTATAATCTTTCAAATCCCTGACACTATTATAGACTCTTTCATATTTGGAATCTCCAACCATTACTATTTCCCCTTTAAAACCTTTCAGTTTATTTTTGTAATTCAATTCATCGTCTTTATCAATTACAAATAATTTGTCAATCATTCTGTACATGGTTTTTTTGAATGAACCTGCTATCAGCATTGACCAGATTTTATCTTTCTCGTCAAATCTCGCATTGGCAACAGTGATTGTGATATTGCGCCTTTTTGCTTCATAAAGAAAATTAAACCAGAGGTCATATCTCATCAGAATAATTAAATCGGGCTCTATAAGATTCAGAAATTCTTTTACTCGTCTGTGTGAATCGAACGGCAGATATATTTTTAATATATCGCAGTAGGGTATCTTTGCATGATTATATCCTGAAGGGGAAAAAAAAGTACATATGATATTAAAGTTTCTTTTCCTTAACTGCTCTATCAATGGTATGGCTTGCTGAAATTCCCCAAGCGAAGATGAGTGAATGATAACATTTTTTTTTGAGCCATCCTTGTTTCTCGGATATCCCGCTTTTTCAAGTTTTTCCCTAATTAGTTTGCGTTCTTTCAGACCGTTGCGGATTTTTGAACTGAAAGGATATGCGAGTCTGAATCCGGTCCACAATATAGGGAGGAGAAGTGTATTGTATATACAGAACCAGAATTTAGTCATCGGTTGTTAGACTTCCATTATCTCTTTTTCCTTCTTCGCGAGAAGATTATCAATTTCTTTTATGAATTTATCCGTGAGTTTCTGTATTTCCTGCTCGCCGTTTTTTCTTTCATCTTCGGAAATATGTTCTTCTTTTTCGGTTTTCTTCAATTTATCGATTTCATCCCTTCTGATATTTCGAACTGATATTCTTCCGTCTTCTGATAATTTTTTCACAAGTTTTACAAGTTCTTTTCTCCGTTCCTCATTCAACGGAGGGATTGGAACTCTGATAATATTTCCGTCACTGATGGGATTTAATCCTAAATTTGCATTTAAGATTGTTTTATCTATTATTCCGATAATCGTTTTATCCCACGGTTGAATTGTAATCGTGTGAAAGTCAGGCGTATTTAAAGTTGCTACCTGATTCAGGGGGGTGGGATTACCGTAATAATCAATTTTTATTCCTTCCAGCAGAGCAACAGACGCTTTGCCTGTACGTACCTTATTGAATTCGAGAGAAACGTGTTCAACTGCTTTTGACATTCTCTCGGCGGTTTGTTTTAAAATGTCTTTAACCATAGTCTTTTATAAATTTATTTTTTTAACTTACAATAGTACCTATGCTTTTACCGTAAATGATTTTGATTAAGTTATCCTTTTTGTTCATATTAAACACGATGATAGGAAGTTTGTTTTCCTTGCATAAAGTAATTGCGGTCATGTCCATTACTCTTAAATTTTTCTCCAAAACATCAAGATAACTTAATTTCCTGAATAATTTTGAATTTCGGTTCTTTTCGGGGTCCGAGTCATATACTCCGTTAACTCTTGTTCCTTTTATAATTACATCGGCATTTATTTCAATTGCTCTTAATGCGGCGGCAGTATCGGTTGTGAAATAAGGCTCGCCTGTTCCCGCTGCAAATATCACAATCCTTTTCTTTTCAAGATGTCTGACAGCCCTTCTGATGATAAGCGGTTCTGCAACTTCCTCCATTCTGATTGCAGACTGGACTCTCGTAAAATGCCCTCTTTTCTCCAGAGCATTCTGCAATGCGAGTGAATTTATAGTAGTTGCGAGCATACCCATCAGGTCACCCGTGAACCTATCGACTCCCTGCTGTGTCGCTGAGAGCCCCCTGTATATATTTCCTCCTCCAATGACAATCCCCAATTCGACACCTGCCTTTACGGTTTTTACCAGTTCATCGGCAATATAATTCAAAACTTTGGAATCAATTCCAAAACTTTGATTTCCCATCAGGGATTCACCGCTTAATTTGAGTAAAACTCTGCGGTATTTTATTTTACCCATATTGATTATTTTTTGTTTTGCAGTCTGTGAAAAATAACAGACTGCATAATATTTTCTTATAATCCGAGTTGAAATCTTACGATTTCGGTAATTTCAAATTCTGTCCCTGATTCTTTTGTGAAATTTTTTATCAGTTCATTTATGTTAATATTCGAATCATTTATATATTCCTGTTCCAGCAGGCAATTTTCCTGATAGAATTTTTCAAGTTTGTTCTGGACAATTTTTTCGGCTATGCCATCAGGCTTATTTTCATTCTTTGCCACAGAGAAATAAATATCTTTCTCTTTCTCGATAATTTCCTTCGATATACCGTCCCTGTCAATTGATATGGGATTCATTGCGACTAACTGCATTGAAATTTTGTTTCCGAGTTCATAAGCATCATCGGTATGTTCACCTTTGATGGCAACGAGACCGCCGAGTTTGCTTCCAAAATGAAGATAAGAAGAAATGAAACCGTCTTTTATTTCAATAAATTTTACTCTTCTCAGTTCAATTTTTTCGCCGATGCTTGCCATCATGCTGTCAATGTTTTCTCTGTATGTAAGTCCTTTATCGTTTTTTACATTAAGCAGTTCCTCAACTGAGTTTGTCTTGTTTTTCAGGGCTGCTTCTGCAAGTTCGAGTGAAAAATTCTGGAAGTTATCGCCTTTTGAAACGAAATCTGTTTCACAGTTGAGTTCAATAACGGAGGCTGATTTTTTATCGCTGCTTGTTGCTATTTTAACGGCACCTTCATTGGCTGCTTTATCCGCACGCTTCGCAGCAGTAGCGGCACCCTTTTTTCTTAAAAATTCTATTGCCTTGTCTATATCGCCGTTTGTTTCGTGTAGTGCGGTCTTGCAGTCGGTCATACCGGCGCCGGTTTTATCGCGTAATTCTTTTATTAATTTTATTGTAATTTCCATAATTTTAAATTTTTTTTAACTTTGTTCGGATTTTTCCTTCATCTCTTCAGATTCATCCATCTTATGTGTCTTTATCATTTCATTGCCTTCTAAAATTGCATCGGATATCGTTTTCGTTATGATTTCGATTGATTTTACCGCATCATCGTTTGCGGGAATAATATAATCAACTAAATCGGGGTCACAGTTTGTATCTACGATTGCAATAGTCGGAATATTAAGTTTTCTTGCTTCGTCGATTGCAATGTGCTCTTTTTTAATATCAACAATAAAAATCGCTCCCGGTAATTTTGTCATTTTGGAAATTCCGTTCAATACCTTTTCAAGTTTCTCTTTTTCGCGCATCATAATGAGTCTTTCTTTTTTGACATATTTATCAATGTTGCCTGTCTCTTCGTCTTTCTGGAGGTCGGTTAATTTTTTGATACTCTTTCTTACCGTATTAAAATTTGTTAACATACCGCCGAGCCATCTTTCGCAAACATAAAATGAATCGCACCGTTCTGCCTGTTCCTTGATAATTGCTTTTGCCTGCTTCTTGGTTCCGACGAACAGAATTTTCTTTCCTTCGAATACTAATTTGGCTACGGCATTGAATGCGTCATCAATTAACTGCGAGGTTTTCTTTAGGTCAATAATGTGAATTCCGTTTCTCTCCATAAAAATGTATTTCTTCATTTTTGGATTCCATCTTCTTGTCAGGTGTCCGAAATGTGAACCTGCAAGCAGAAGATCTTCAATTTGTACTTTGGACATTAGGTTCTCCTTCTTTTATTTAAAAGCCGGCTCTACCATTGGATATGTTTTCAGGTATGATGGGCTTTTGTTATTCTTCTACTTCCGTCTCTTTCAGATTTACATCCCAACTGGTCGGGACACACGTAAATCTAAATCGGAAAGTATGTATTATAGTTAATAAAAAATTATCTCTTTGAAAATTGAAATCTTTTTCTTGCTTTTGGTCTTCCGTATTTCTTCCTTTCCACCATTCTCGGGTCTCTTGTCAAAAGGTCTTTGCTTCTTAAAATTTTCCTGAAATCTTCATTTATTTCTACAAGTGCTCTTGAAATTCCGAGTTTTATCGCTCCTATTTGTCCTTTTACGCCGCCGCCGTTGACAACTACATATACGTCATATAAAGTTTCTGTGTTTGTTAATTTTAACGGTTCAATAATTTGTGCTGTAAAATGTTCGGATTTGAAATAATTAATCGCTTCTTTTCGGTTTACAACCACTTTTCCGGTTCCGTTTATTAGTCTTACCCTTGCAACGGCTGTCTTTCTTCTTCCTAATTTAATATTATTTTGACTTGTTACCATTAATTCTCCTGATTTTATATATTAATTTGTGCGGGTTTTTGCGCAGAATGCGGATGTTCTGAACCTCTGTAAACTTTCAATTTGTGTATTAACTTGTTCCCGAGCTTTGTTTTCGGAAGCATACGCTTTACAGCTAATTCAATGACTCTTTCGGGTTTTGTTTTCATTAGTTCCGAAAAAGTTCTGACTTTTTGCCCGCCGGGATATCTCGAATGGGTTAAGTATTCTTTTAATTCTGCCCTTTTGCCGGTAACTTTGATTTTTTCGGCGTTTAATACTATTACCCAGTCGCCCATATCGGAATTTGGTGTATATCGAGGGTTGTTTTTACCTCTAATTAACTTAGCAACTTCGCTTGCGAATCTGCCCAGTACTTTACCGTCGGCATCAACGACAACCCATCTCTCGGGATTGTCTTTTCTTGTCGCAAATTTCGTTGTTCGTATTGACTGTCTTATTGCTTTCTTCATAAAAACCTGTTATTATAAAACCTTAAAAATATGATATATCAGATAAATAATCAATGACAACTTCTTCCCCTAAGTGACAATTTTTTCTCGTGTTAAATTAGTTTAGTAATTACCTTTAACTGTAAGCATTGTATTTGCCGACTCCGCTCCGATTATAAACGGGGCAGGGATGAAAAAAAAATTTAAAATTTAATATATTCCGGTCCCATATTGAATACTATGTCAACCGGGATACCTGATGCATTAATTCTGTTCAGGTCTGCTTGTAGTTCTTCTTTTATATATCCGTCTTTTTCTATCATATATTTTGCGGCATCATAATCTCCGTCGCCTTGAATTCTGAGTATTTGCTGTACGGATGAAATTACTGCATCTTTCATTTTTTCGAAATTAACACTGTATGTACCATTATTGTATCTTGAAAATGCTCCTTTATCCTGAAAGTAGTAGAATCGCATCATATTTGCTTTCCCGTGCGCACTTGCTGCCCCGAATCTGCAGGAACGGAATATTCCCGCAAGAAATGTTGTGTAATTATCCATAATTTCTCCTTCGGAGAGCATATCCATTTCATATAACTTTGTTACAATATAAAGCCCGAGAATATCTGCTTTTCCTTCTTCAAGTGCAGAATATTGTTCTTTCAGTGCTTCTCTCACGGTACCGGTACCTGTAACCGTATTTTTTATTCCAAGTCCGTGTGCTACTTCATGGAACATAGTGTTTTCGAAGAAAGCATTGAATTTTACATATTTCCTTTGTTCCGGGGTAATCAGAAGGTCAGCGATTGGAATCACAATATTATCAAATTTTGCTTTCATAATATTCTTCAATTGCAGTCTTCTCGCTCCTTTTTTCAGTTGAACTTCTTCATCATTCGGAAGATTAATTGCGATTGTTTTGCTTCCTGCATTACAGTCTCCCGCATAATAAATTGCATCGTATACATTCAAATCCGAACCTGAAGCGGGTCTTTCTGTTTTATATATTTCATTGACAGGTAAACCCGACTGAATTTCCGGAAGTACTGCGACGAATTTTGTCAGTTTTTCACTCCATTCCCTGTCTTTTATCAAAAGGAATGCTTCAAATGCGGTTTTGTATCCGAATAATCCGTCGGTGTAATTTTCAATCGGACCAACAACAAAATCAATATTGGAAGTTTTCATATCCATCCATTCAAAATCGCTCGGCTGATAATTGTCCGTAAGTAGTGCTTCTGCTCTTAATTTCAGATAATTTTTCAACCCGGGATTTTCTGCAAGTTTCGATGCTTCTGAGAGGAGTTCGGACGCTTTCTTTAATTCCTTCTCATATGCAACTGAGTAAGGAATTACCTTTAGTTTGCCGTATTCATCTCTTCTTATTATTGTGTATAAACTCGTTTTCAGCGGGTCATCCAGTTTTTCAAATTCCTCGACGGACATATCGGAGGGATATAAGTTAGCACCTTTTGGTTTATCTCCAAATCCGGCTATGAAAGGTTTATTCCCGTCTAACTGGTCCCAAGGACCGTAATTTATAAGAATGAACTGTTTCTCGTACTCGTCGGTTATACCGGAAAGAAGAGATTCCTTATCACCGTAATTCTGCATCCAGAAAAGGTCATCCATTATATTTGATATTTCAACTAATATCGGAATAATCTTTTTTTCATTGTCGGTCATCCACGATAAATCTGCAGATAGGGTTACGGGTTTATATCTCTTGACTTTTTCTTTAATTGTCATAGTTTGAGAATAAGTTAGATTTGCTGTAAAAAAAATAATGAAAAGTAATAAGAACAGATTCTTCTGTTTCATAATTAACTCCTTTAATATGTTCTGTTTTAAGTATTTAGAAATATAGTTATTGATTAAAATTTTATTTTATTTTTTTATTTTTAAGCGGTTTTTACTTTATAATATGTATATTTGTGTAATTGTCTCAGGGGTCTTATGATTTTATTCTGATTTTTAAACTCATATTTTGTTTGTAAGTTAATATTATAAATTTAATTAAATTTATCGTAAATTATTATGATTTAATTTTTGCAGTGCGGATAATAAAACAAACTTCTATATAAATGAGTATGAATAAGCAAATCCGTAAATTGATAAAATTTTTCAGAGGCGGAAAGTGAAAATAAGAAACGAAATAAGGTTTTAAATTTAATTTTATTTTATATAAATTAGCACATTCACTACTATTTATAAACTAAAATATAACCGTTATGCAAAAGAAAATTCTACCGATTATTCTTTTAATGTTTGTAGTATTTGCATCTGAATGTGATGCACAGGTCGGAGTGCGTTCATTGGATTACAATACGAGGTCTGTTGGTCGAGGAGCAACGGGAATAGGTTTCTTTGACAGTCCTTCTTTGATGCTGTCCAATCCCGCGGGATTAACGTTCATAAAAGAGTCCCAGATTAATGCAAACGTAATTTTTATGGTTCCGCCGCCAAGTTTTAAAAATTACACGAACAATAATGGAGTTACTACGTCAACCGTACTGAATGATAAAGACGGAGAAGCGACATTATATGCATTACCGAGTATCTCGTACATCCGTAAATTCAAGGACAGCAAATTTACGATTGCCGCAGGTGCATTCTTAACGGGAGGAATGGGTACGGATTATGAACTCAACCACCAACTATATGCTGAACCAACGGGTTCTACGAATTATTTTCCGCAAGTGTACCGTTCCAGATTTTCAATTATCGAAAGCGGGCTGTCCATCGCTTATGCAATAACTCCTAAACTTTCGATAGGAGCAACCGGTGAATTTATTTACACGCAGATTGAATTCAAGAATCCTTTCAGTATGCCTCCGTCAGTTCTGAGAGGGATGGCAACGTCCAATATGACATTTGGACAAATGTTTGCTGCTCCTCAGAATCAACCCGGTGATACAATCGTAGGAGGTCTCGGGTATAAGGAACTAACATCTTCGGCTGATATGAAATATCTGAAATCTTATTCATTTGGCGGAAAATTCGGACTGGCATATAAATTCAGTGAATCTTTCAGTATTGGATTTAACTATTGTTTACCAATTAGTCTGAATTTTGAAGGAGGGACGGCAAACCTCGATATGACCGCACAGTTCAAAAATGCAAGTGCAAGGGCAGTAAGAAATTATATGATTGTTTTTGGTGTATCACAGCAGCAAGCCGAGACAATGGTTCATCAGACATTTTCGCAGATGGGCATTAACATCACAGAAGGTTTCGCAGGCGAATACAAGATTGATAATAAATTCAGCACACCGCAGTCTTTCGGATTCGGGTTGATGTATTCACCGACCTGCAAAGTCAGATTAGGTTTTGATTTTGAGTTTATAAACTGGTACAAGGCATTCGATAAAATGGAACTGACACTAACAGAAGGGGACAATGCGAATATAAATAAAATGCTGAATGCGGGTGGTAACGGGCAGCAACCTTTGACGGTAGATTTCCCTTTAGCATGGAAAGATGCTTATGCATTTAAAATCGGAGGCGAATATGACGTATCTCCGTGTTTAATTTTAAGGGCAGGATATGCATACAATACTAATCCGATTCCCGAAGAAACCGTTATCTCAATTTTGCCTGCAATTATTCAGCATCACTTGTTTGCAGGAATGAGTTACAGTCTGGCGAATAACTGGATTATAAATATGGCACTGGAATACGGACTGAAAAACTCCATGACTGCTTCAGACCCGAGTCACGTTGCATTTGAATATAACAATGCGGATTTAGGATTGCAGAATTTCCTCGGACATATTTCTGTTTCGTATGTATTCAAATAATTTTCTTTCGTAATCTTACTAAAAAAAGGCGCCGCAGTTTTTACTGCGACGCCTTTTCTAATTTCAAAAGCAAAGCGAACAGGGTAGAGTAATACCGTATAATTAAATTTTATGATTTATAATTTTATCATACGTCCCGCCGTAAATTACATCAACTATGTTCGGCTCCTTCAGAAATTCGTGCGGGAAGCCGAGGTCAATATTGCTGACTTCATTTAATCTGTTCATCATTTCTTCGGGAATAACGAAATTAACCGCACCGAGCGAATCTTTAATCTGGGATTCATATTTTGCACCTACAATCGGAATTACAACCTGCTCTCTTTGCCTCGTCCAGTTAATCGCAACCTGTCCGGGAGTAACGCCGAGTTCCTTTGCAACCTTCATAACTTCATTCGTAATCTGAACTGCTTTCTCGTTTCTTCTTTTAGAATTTTCGGGCACTCTTCCTTTTTTCGTCTGATTGCCGAGATATTTTCCCGTCAGCGCTCCGCCTGCGAGCGGTGCCCAGGGCGTTACCGCGATATCGAGTTCCTTAGCCATCGGGAGTAAGTCTCTTTCGGGCGTACGTTGTATTAAACTGTATTCAATCTGCAGTGCGGCGAAACTGTTCCATCCCTTCAAATCCGCATAAGTATTCGCCATAGAAACAATCCACGCGGGTGTATCCGAAATGCCAATATAATGCACTTTTCCCGAATGGATTAAATCATCGAGACCTCTCATCACTTCCTCGATACCCGTAGTAAAATCCCACATATGAAGCCAGAGCAAATCAATATATTCCGTATTAAGTCTTTTGAGACTTCCTTCAACAGACCTGAAAAGATTTTTTCTATGACTGCCGTTGAAATTCGGGTTGTCCCTTCTGTCATACAAACCGTACTTTGTACCCAGCACAAAATGGTCGCGGTCCGGTTTAATCAACTTCCCGACCCACTTTTCGCTCGTGCCTTCAGTGTATCTGTTAGCCGTATCGAGAAAGTTGCCTCCTGCATTCGCGAAGGCATTAAAAACTTTTTTGCTGTCGTTATATCCAATTCCGATTTTTGATTCCGTTCCGAAAGTCATTGTTCCGAGGCAGATTTCCGATACTCTCAATCCGCTTTTTCCGAGTAATTTATATTTCATATTATTTTAATTTGATTTTATAATGTTAACAAACGAATAGAAAAATTAGTTTAATTCAATACCGAATAAAGTCAGGTACATCAGTCTGAAAATATAAGTATTGTCAATAGTTCCCGTCATCTTATCCGAATTGAGTCCGTAAGCCTTAGCGAGCATAGAGCCGTGCATATCTTCATCCGAAGCCCACAGTACCGCAAACGGCAGTCTGCTCCCGAATTTATCAGGAGAGGTGTAAAACGGCTTGGTGCCTGTTCCTTCCGTTCCGTCCATCACAAAAAGATTCTGAAATTTTTCCGGAAGTGTTCCCGTAAAATTTTTAAAGACGTCATCCGTAATTCCCAGCACCTGCATCCCGCCCGCATCGCTGTCAGCCGTTGTCAGTAATAATGTATTCGGATTTTGATTAATAAAATCCATCACATATCCGATTGCATCATCTGCTCTTTTCATCGCTTCCAGAGTTGCGTTCGCATTATTTCTGTTTGCAAAATTATCCGTGCCTTCTTCCTCGACGACAAGGAAAAATTTAAAATTATTTTTCGAAAGAATTTTAATTGCCGCTTCCGTCATTTCTTTTACGGTCGGAGCAGATTTTTTATAATTGGGTAATCCAATGCCTGCAAGTTCCTCTTCGGAAAAATCATTGAACGTATGCTTCTCCGCAAATATTCCGATTACTTTCGTCACCGTATCGTGCAGGTCTGCAAGTTCATCTTTATCATAAACGATTGCGTATCCGCGTTGCCGTGCCGTTTCGACGAGATTGAGATTATCCTTCCGCCTGCCGCTTTTAGTGTGGACGCCGCTGACGCCTTCGGGCAGGAACCATTCCTCGCCTCCCGACAAAATCACATCAGCACCCGATTCAACGACCTGTTTAGTAATTTCCTCATAAACATATCTCGAATCTGTTTGTGCGACAAAGCATCCCGTTCCGGGTTCGATAATAGAGCCTGAATTTACGAGTCCCGTTTTAATTCCGTTCATCATTGCTTCCTTCATAATGCTGAAAGGTTTTCCCGAAGCGGAGAACAGAATTTCCTTTCCGTTTTTTCCGTAAGACGCCCTTAACACTTTTTCGCCGAATGCGTGAACCGTTGCACCCGAATTTGAAGTAGCCGAAATGCCGTCGAGCATATGCCCAAGATAAACTGCTTGATTAGTCATTTTATCCCAGTTCAATCTGCCGTCCGGACCGTAATAAAGCATTCTTGCGGCATTATACTGCGATATGCTCGTTCCGTCGGGATGAATGAAAATGACGTTGCCCGTAATTTGAGAATTTGCATTACAGAAAAAAACAAAAAGCACTAAAATAAATCCGAACTTTTTCATTTTTTCTTTCAATGTATAAATTTCAGTTTTTCAAAAAAAGGTATATAAATTATTGCGGGTAAAGTGAAAACGGCTCGCGTTTCCGGGAACCGTATAATTTATGATAAAAGAGATTATCAGAACCAACTTGATGGGGTGTAATTAAAAAAATCCCGCTTTAAGGGGCGGGATTTTTTCCAAGGAGAAATTTTTATAACAAAAAATTATTTAACCAGCATCATACGTTTTGTTTCCGTGAAGTTACCGGCTGTGAGTTTGTAGAAATATACTCCTGATGAAATTTTACCGCCGTCAAAATCTGCTTCGTATGTTCCCGGTGTAAGATTCTGATTTACTATTGTCGAAATTTCTTTTCCGAGTATATCGTAAACTTTCAATGTAACCAGATTATTCTTTAATCCCTGCGGTATCGCAAATTTGATTTTTGTTACGGGATTAAAAGGATTCGGGTAGTTCTGGTACAATGCTATTCCTTCGGGAATTTCAGTTGAAATATTCTGAATTCCTACGTTTTCCGGATTGAATGTTCTCAATACCTGATAGACTCTGTAAACAGGTGCGTTATTACTAAAGAATGAACATCCCGGACCTCTGGTTGCAATGAATTTAACTTTAAAACTGTTAAGTGTATTTCCTGTTTCAGATAATGTCGGGTATAATTCATCCCAGTCCGGAGTATTTGTCATATTAACCGGTATCGCCCAGTTCAATCCGCCGTTGTCGGAATACGTTACATAAATATCATTGAAATTATATGTGTCAAGAGTATCATAAGGCTGGAAGGCTGAGAAAACGCATACGAGCCTCAAGCCGTCACTTGAAAATGCAATTGTCGGATGTGAAACAGGTGTAACTCCAACTGATACACCAAAATACCCATTGAAGAGTGTAGGATTTGATAATATTTCCATATTAATTTTTCCTGCAACTTCAACCGGAACACCTCCGTTCAATCCGGGTGACGCAATTAATATTTTATCTCCCTGTGCATAACCGCCCGTTTGACCTGTAGCGGTTGGGAATAATGTGCTCCACGTGGCAAACCATTGGGTTGTTCCGGGTTTATATAATGCATCATAGCCGAACCACGGACTGCAGGTGTCTCCGTTAATCACGCCGTTCAGAGTGAATGCAGTTTGTAATGCCTGAGGAGAACTGAATGAAGTTCCACCGTTGGTTGATGTTACATATCTCACAGAATATGCAGCGGTAGTATTATCCCACCACATACCGAATAAGTTATTGCCTGTCTGGTCAGCGGTGAATCTGTAGCGGACATTTTGGTAAATATTTGTTGGTGCAACGGCAATTTGTGTCTTATTGCTGTAACTGTTTGATGAAACGTCATATTTGACAAAAAATAAACTGTCATTTGAACCTGCATCGGGAGAACTGTACATTCCCGCGTAAATATTCCCGTTCAGGAATGCGCCGAAGAAATCCCTTCCCGGTTCAGGTACATTAGAGGATAAAAATGAACCCAGTCCAAGCAGTGTTTCAGCCCAGGCACCGCCTCTTGAAGAGGAACCTGTATATTTTCTTCCTGAAATAACCACATTCCTGTCGCCACTCGCAAGATATATATACAAATCGGGATAGGCACTTCTGTCAGGTAATGCCTGAAGTTGAATCGGGTCGCTCCAGTTTGCACCATTATTTACTGAATATAAATAATATGCAATACGAGTAGTTGCACCCAATGCATCATTTGAGTCCGATGCGAAGTATGCAACGATAATCGTGTCACCGAGAACCCATAACTGGTTCAGGCTGGAACCGTTTGTCATATAATCGCAGAAATTGGATGTATTTGGAATTGAACCCGGATATGTCTCCAGCAGATTTGCAGGAATATATCCGTAAATAACTTTTGATGGAGATTTTACATTTCCATCTTCAATGGATGGATTTGCTATTTTCTTATCCTGTGCAAATGTAAAAGAAACTGACACTAACAGAATAAGAACTGCAGTAAGTACTTTTTTCATTGGAACGCTCCTTATTTAGTTTTGTTAATATTTATGAATACGAAATAATTTTAGAAAAGATACAATTTTTTTTTAAATAAAGATATTAAAAAATAAATATAAAAAAAAGCCCGGAACCGCCCTTTTAAATTCTCCTTTTAGGAGAGTGTTTCCCTTCTGTTTGCTTTAAGGGAGATTCCGGCTTTACTTCTCCTGCTGCTCGGTTATAATAACGAAAAAAAATTATGTATGTTTCTTGAAAAAATATATGATTCGACGAAAAGGAATTATTTCCTTACAAAGTGGCATTTTAAAAAGATGAAACAAACAGCATAATCATTCTTTACCTGATGAAATTAGGAGGATAATAACCCCCGCCACGGTAACTAAAAGAGAAATAATCCGTATATAAATTAAAATATTATTAATTCACAGACTGAAATCATCAGTTTACCGATTATGAATAACAAATATGATATAGATTTAATAAGTTTAAAGAAAAATTTTTCAGTGAAAAAATTTGAATTTATTATTCATATACTTTTCTGGTTTTACATAATCACGCAGGAATTATACGCCCTTTTTATGTATGATGTGCCGTGGTATTCTCCTTATTTAATTGCTGTAATGTTGTTTTTTCATTTTGCACAATTTTATTTTGTTTATTTTTATCTTTTCAGATGGTTTGTTGAAATGAAGCAGAAATGGCTGGGTATTATTTTTGTACTCGCGGCAGCATTTATATTCGTTGTATCAAGGATTTATTCATTAGTAGGATTTGAGAAATATTTACTTAATCTTCCGCCGGAAGTATATCTTTCGGAATATAATTTCGGAAATTATTATAATGAAACAAGGTCAACACTGATAATAGGTGTTTATGCAACTTTAATAAAATTTTCCGTTCAGTGGTATAAAGACCAGAAGAGAAAATCTGAATTGAAAATGGAAAAGCAAGCAAGCGAACTCGCACTCCTGAAATCTCAGATTAATCCGCATTTTTTATTTAATACACTAAATAACATATATTCTCTCGTTTATCAGAAATCTGATATAGCACCTGCAGCCGTGCTTAAACTATCTGAAATTATGAGATACACATTATATGAAGCTAATGTTGAAAGGGTTCCTCTTAAAGATGAAATCGCATATATAAGAAATTATATAGAACTGCAGTCTTTGAGGTATCAGAAGAAAAACATAATCAGAATGAATATTGAATGCGATAGCGATGAAAAATATATTTCTCCCATGCTCCTGATTCCTTTTATCGAGAATGCATTCAAGCACAGTGACAAGGGGAACGGGATGCCCCCGATTAATCTCGACATATTATGCAGCGGTGAAAAAATACTGTTCAGTATAGAAAATTATTATCTGAAAGAAAAAACGATATGCAGGGATAAAAACAGGGGAATAGGACTGGCTAATGTAAAACGCCGTCTTGACCTTATATACAGTGAAAATTATAAACTGGATATTAATGAATCTGAAAATAAATATTCCGTAAAACTTGAATTAAAAAATATATGAAAATAAACTGCATCGCAATAGACGACGAGCCGCTCGCCCTCGACATCATTATGGACTACTCGGGAAAAGTGTCTTTCCTTAAACTTATAAAAACATTTACAAAAGCGGTTGATTCGATAGGATTTTTACAAAAAAATAATGTTGATTTAATTTTTCTTGACGTTCAGATGGAAGGCATTACTGGTCTGCAGTTAATTAGCGCACTGAAAAATCCGCCTCAGATAATTTTAACTACAGCTTATGATAAATATGCCGTCCAGGGATTTGAACTCGATATCACCGATTACCTGCTGAAACCAATTTCGTTCGATAGGTTTATTATGGCGTGCGATAGGGCATATGACAGAATTTTCAAATCGAACAATACGAAAACTGTTTCAGGGGAAATATCTCTCCGCCGTGAACAGATGTATTTCTTTGTTAAAACCGAATTCCGTCTGCAGAAAATTAATTTTGACGAGATTCTTTATATAGAGGGAATGGGCGATTATTTGCGGATTATAACAAAACAGGGGAAAATTATGACACTGCAGAATTTCAAACGTATGGAAGAAATACTTCCGGAAGAAGATTTCTGCAGAGTGCATAAGTCATATATGATTTCACTTAAAAATATTTCCTGCATCGAAAAAAGCCATGTTAAGATTTCAGATAAGGAAATCCCCATCAGCGATTTTTACAGGAATAATTTCTATGATAAACTGAAAATCCTGAACCTGATTGCATAAATCCGGAAAACAATCAGAACGCATCAGAAACACTAAAAACACTGAACATCACGGAATAACACTGAAAAGGGAAGAAATTTATATTACTCAATTATGAATTTTTATTTTTGGGTTTTGGGGTGATTTTATACTTTGCGACTTATAATTCTTGGCGGCTTTGCGTGAAATATACAGTATCGTTTAGAGAGCAAAAAGGATTCGTTCCCGGAACAGTGCCCGGGAACGAATGAAAATATTTTATTTTGTTGGAACGTTTGCGAGGGTCTGGAGAATATAATCCCAGAATTTATTTACTGTTTCTATATTGACCATTTCATCGGGGGAGTGAGGATTGCGTATGGTAGGTCCGAATGAAATCATATCGAGATTTGGATAAACACCGCCGATTAGTCCGCATTCAAGTCCTGCGTGTATTGCGCTGATTTTCGGTTTATTGCCGAACTGCTTTTCGTATCCTTCTATCATTACTTCCAGAATCGGGGAATGCGGATTGGGTTTCCAGCCGGGATATTTTCCGTCAAACACTATTTCTGCACCGGCAAGTTCAAACAGACATGCAAAAGTTTGTTCAAGATATTCTTTTGCAGAGTCAACTGAACTTCTTAGTAAACATCTTACTTCTATTTTTCCGTTTTCCGATTTCACGATTGCAAGGTTTGTCGAAGTCTCAACCAGTCCCGGCATATCGTTGCTCATTCTGATTACATCGTTCGGACACGCAACGATTGCATTAATGAAATTCTTTTGTGTTACTTCATCAATTAAATTTTCGGGTAATGAAGTTTCTTCAACCGTTATTTTGAAATCGGGTTCAACCGTAGCATATTCTTTTCTGATTATTTCATACATTTCTGCAACGCATTTCGGAATATCACCTGCATTATTGGCAGGTACAACAAAAACAGCAAATGCTTCTCTCGGAATTGCATTCCTTAATGTTCCGCCGTCAACACTTGCGAGTCTTAATCCGTGTTTTGTCTCTGCATGCTTCAGATATCTGAAGAGAATTTTGTTCGCATTTCCTCTGTAGAGATGAATATCACATCCCGAGTGTCCGCCCTTGAGTCCGGTAATATTAAGTTTAAATGCTTTAACATTTTTTGGCACTCCAACTTCCTTATATGTGAATGTAAAACTGCCGTTCGTTCCTCCCGCACATCCGATAAAGAGTTCTCCTTCATCTTCTGAATCAAGATTCATCATTATGTCGCCTTTAAGAAATCCCGGTTTCAGCCCGAATGCTCCTGTCATTCCAGTCTCTTCGTCAATCGTAAATAATGCTTCCAGCGGACCATGCGAAATGTCTTTTGACTCGAGGATTGCAAGTGCCGTTGATACACCGATTCCGTTATCGGCACCGAGTGTTGTTCCGGTTGCTTTTACCCATTCTCCGTCTATGCGGGGTTTAATGGGGTCTTTTGTAAAATCGTGTTCAATGTCACTGTTCGCCTGAGGGACCATATCCAGATGTCCCTGCAGGATTACACCTTTACGGTTTTCCATTCCTTTTGTTGCAGGTTTTCTTATTACAACATTTCCTGTTTCATCAACTTCAAATTCGAGATTATTCTTTTTTGCAAAGTTAATTACATAGTCACGCATTGCGTCTTCATATTTCGACGGATGGGGAATTTCACACATCTCTTCAAAAATTTGCCATAGTCTGTTTGGATTGAGTTTTGATAAGATTTTACTCATTTCTTTTTTTCCTTTCTGAATTCTTTAAAATATATAAACTTATGATGATATAACTTGGTGATAAATTTTGAAATTCTGTCCTGCGAGGGCTGAATATTTTCACCTATTTTTGAATCGAGTTCTTTTATTATGAAAGACACATTTTTATTCCCGTCAATAGCCAGCCATACTTCTGAGCCGAGTTCATCTAAGTGTATGTTGATGTCTTTCGGTTTATTTCTCGGAATAAGGCTTTGCATAAATGAATTTTTAAATTTCGGGAAATAAATGGTCACACGCCCTTTATCCTGAAAAAAATCTTTTCCTCTTACGGGTGTGAGTTCCAGTAAATTGTGCTGTATTTTCTTTTTATACAATTTCATTCCTGATAATTTTACACACCTGCACTTGGTGGTGCCGGTTCATCTGCCTTTCCGGCATTTTTCAGCGGAATATAAATGAGAACCAACGCTATAATTGCAAGTATAGTGAATCCGATTAATAAAGGCGGTTCTTTGAATATTTCGGGAATTGTAACCTCAGCAACTCTGAATGGAGCAAATCCGAGTCCGGTAATTGCTTCGCCGGCGATGAGCCCTGAAGCAATTAAAATTCCTATATTTTCAATTCTGACTTTCTGTGCTTCATTTAATTTTCTCTTCTTAACCATCATATCGAGAATGCCTTTTACAATACCGCCGATGAAAATTGCAAAAGTTGTTTCAAGCGGCAGATACATACCAACTGCAACAAGCATAGGGCTCTTAATCTGCATCATTATAAATGCGACACCCATAAGTAAACCGATGATAATAAGCGGCCATGCCATTTCACCCCCGACAATTCCTTTTGATAACATCGCCATTAAGCCCGCCTGAGGAGCAGACAGATTTTTGCTGCCGAATCCGCCCTGATAACCCTGCTGAACACCCTGTGCTATATCTGCCTGATTTAACAGGTTAAGAACATAGAACATTACAAGACCGGCTACAACAACGCCGATAATATCTCCGACCTGCATTTTCCAGGGAGTACCGCCGAGAATATGTCCTGCTTTTAAATCCTGAAGCATTTCACCTGCAACAGCAGCGGCTACGCATACAATAGCGGCAACACCAAGTACTGCAGCAACCCCGCCGTGTTCGGCATCAACTCCTATTAACACCAGAATTAATGCGGTAGTTACTAGCGCCGTTAGTGTTAATCCGCTGATTGGATTATTGGATGAACCTATTATACCAACAAGGTAACCTGAAATTGCCGCAAAAAAGAATGCAAGAATTAGTAAAATTGTAGCGGAGACGATTGCCGGGATAATTCCTGTATTGAAAATAAAATAAGTAATCAGAAAAGTTATAATTGCAACGCCTATAATTACTGCAAGAATATAAGAAAAAGGAAGGTCCTTTTCTGTCCTTGATACATTTGAATGACCTTCGGTTGCTGCTTTCTTGACATCGCCAATCGACCTTTTCAAACCTGTGAATAAAGAAGTTCTCATTTTGAACAGTGTATAAATCGCACCCATAAGCATACCGCCGATTGCAATCGGTCTTACAACATATCTCCATATCTGATTAATCTGAAAACCCTGGTCGGAAACGGCTTCCATACTTTTACCGGAAACCATCGCCCAGTTCTGAAGAAATTCCGGTGTACTTATATACGGGTAAATGAAATAGTAAATAATCGGAGCCAGAAGACCCCATGCAATAAGACCGCCGCTGAAGTTCAGAGATGCATATTTTGGACCTATGATATAACCTACGCCCATATATGCCGGACTTATACCGGGTGAACTTATAAGCATTCCGCCCTGAGCATTGATTTCAGTACCGGGAATTTTGACTTTTGAGAAGAATGCATAAAATTTTTCCCAGCTTGCTGCAAAAAATCTTATTTGACCGAGAAACTGTATAATTGCACCGAGTGCCATTGCTCCGAAAAGAAATTTGGAACCACCGCCTGCACCCTGACCTGATTTATGTATTTCTGCTGCAGCAGTTGATTCGGGGAATAATAAATCCTTATCTTCTACCATTACTCTTCTGAGTAGCGCAACGAACATAATTCCGAGAATACCTCCCGATATTAATATTATTGTTGCAGTCGCATAATTACCTGCGGAGATATTTAGCGGGTCCCATATACCGGCTATAAAAAATGCCGGCAGTGTGAAAATTGCACCTGCGGCAACGGATTCCCCGATAGAACCTACTGTTCTGACAAAATTCTCTTCAAGGATGTTTCCTTTCATAGTCTTTAAAATTGCCATACCAAGTACAGCCGCGGGATATGTCGCTGCAATTGTCATTCCGGCTTTTAATCCCAAGTATGCATTTGCTGCACCAAGAATTACTGCAAGAATTAATCCGATTATTAACCCTCTTATAGTGAATTCAGTAAGACTTGTCTCGGGAGAGATGAAGGGAACAAATTTTTTTTCTTCAGACATAGACTAACTTTTTAAATTTAAAATATGGTGAGTTAAATAATATTTTTCAGTATTTTTATGAAATTATGCAAATTTAATTAAACAATTTAGTCATTATAAAGTATCAAAAAAAGTAATAAATACTCTTATTTATTGCAACGGGTTTATCAATTAATGTTGTTAAACTCATTTTTGGAAACTGGAAAACAAACAGTAAATTACCCTGAAAGTAGCATCACATATCGTTCCATTTCCAAATTCCGGCTTGGGAACGTAAAACTGTATCACAAAATACGCTGAAAGTAGTATAATGATTTGGTATTTTGTAAATATATGCAGGACAAAATACTGAAAATAGTATCCGAACTTGAAAAAAAATATAAGAGTAATAACAAACCTTCAAAAGGCGGCATTCTTGATACACTTATTGCCACAAAACTGTCGCAAAACACGACAGATAAAACATCATATATCGCATATAAAAATCTGAAGAAAAAATATAAAAACTGGGGTGCTCTCACAAATGCATCATTAAGGGAAATAAAGGAACAGATTAAAGTATGCGGAATGGCTGATACAAAATCGAAAGATATTAAAAATATGCTGAATAATATGAAGAAAAATTACGGGACGCTTAATCTTGATTTTTTGAAAAAGTATAAAACCGAAAAGATATATGATGAACTGCTTCAATATAAAGGAATTGGAGTAAAAACCGTATCCTGCGTGCTTGCATTTTCTATGGGAAGAAAAGTGTTTCCCGTTGATACTCATATTCACAGGGTATTGAACCGACTTGGAATAGTAAAGACAAAATCTCCTGAAGATACATTTGAAAAATCCGAGGCATTAATTCCGGGCAGAAAAAAAATATCATTCCACAGAAATTTAATTAAGTTCGGGAGAGAAATATGTAAAGCAGTCAGACCTTTGTGCGGATTATGTGTTTTATATGATTATTGCGAATTTATTGATAAAGAAGATTTTTATAACTCGAAAGCGGCAAATAAAGAGAATAATTTTTTAATATTAGATAATATTTAATGAGAATTGAGCACGAAAAAATCAGAAAGATACTTGTTATAAAATTCGGTGGGATTGGTGATGTGATATTATCCACTCCGTTACTGAAAAATCTCCGTAATTACTATTTGGATAAAGAAATAAATTATCTGACGCAACTGAAATGTAGAGATGTCCTTATGGATAACCCTGACATTAATAGGATTCTTACTTTTGATTTAGAAAAGGATGACTCGTTGCGTTTATTAAAAACCGTAAAAAAAAAGAAATACGATTTAATTATAGATCTATTCTGTAATCCCCGTACAACATTTCTGACCTTTTATAGCAATGCTAAATACAGAGTAGGATTTAATTTCCCGAGGAGAGGATATGCATATAACTTAATTGTTGACGGGAAGTATAAAGTAGGGGATTTCCATCACGCTGATTTTGGAATGTTGTCCCTGAAGAAACTCGGTATCCCCTTCAGACAAGAGGAAACATATATTTCTATTTTAACCGGACATAAAGATTTCGCGAATGAATTTTTCAATTCTCATAATCTAAACGGAATTGATGTAATAGGTATACCTATCTCAGGCGGATGGGAATCAAAGAAATATAAAGCAAAGGATTTTGTTGAACTGATAAATGTTATAAATCAATGCAATAATTTTAAATATATATTATTATGGGGAACGGAAACGGAGAAGAAAGAATGCGAGTATATAAATAAGAATTTGCCCGAATTAACATTCATTGCACCCGAAACGTCAATTCGTTATGCGGCGGCATTGATGCGGAAATGCAAAGCAGTAATCTCAAACGATTCGGGACTTATGCACGTAGCGGCTGCGACAGGAGTCCCTGTGCTCGGCATTTTCGGTCCGACAAGTCCGTTATTGCAGGGACCCTACGGCAAAAAGCATTTAACAGTCGTAAATGATAAACTTGCCTGCCTTAATTGCGCCCTTCTGAAATGCCCGATTGAAAATATTTGTATGACTGAACTGGATAAAAATACAATAGTAAATAAGCTTAAAATATTAATTCAAAAGAATAAGTAATAATGGCTAAGCAGAAGAGAATACTGGTTGTAAGAACGGACAGGATTGGGGATACTGTAATGGTTACTCCTGTGGTTAGAGAACTGAAAAAGGCATTTCCGGATTCGTTTGTCGCTACTTTATCACAACCAAATACCGCAGATATTTTTTTAAACAATCCATACGTTGACCTTATAATTACAGATGATTTAAAAAAGGAGTCATTCAGGAAAGTAGTAAGTAAAATAAAAGAAAATAAGTTTACACACGGATTAATTATATTTCCTACTGAGAGGGCTGCATATCAGTTGTTCCTCGGCAGAGTGAAAAAAAGATATATGACGGGTTTCAGATTATACAGCCTTTTTACTTTCACGAGAAGTGTCTCGCGTGAGAAATATGTTAAATTAAAACACGAAGCGGATTATTGTATGGATCTGGCAAGAAGGATAGGTGTTAAAACCAATAACGTTATACCTGAAATATTTGTATCTGAAGAAGAAAAAAGTGAAAGCATAAAATTTCTTGAAGATAACAATATCCCGAATGACATATTTAAAATTTTTCTGCATACAGGTTCAAAAAATTCCTCTCCGAACTGGTCTGAAAACCGATATTTCGAATTATTAACGGAAATTATTAAAAAATTTAATGAAAAAGATTTCAGAATTGTACTGACTGCAATGGAAATGTCTCATGAATTTATCAATAAAGTCACGGAAATGAATGATAAAAGGATTGTAAATATTGCAGATAAGGTGAAAGGATTAAGAAAGTTTATATGTTCAATTTCAAATGCGGATTTAATGATATGCTCTTCAACCGGACCGATTCATCTTGCAGATGCTCTTGATGTTAAATGTATAGGAATATACTGTCGGTTACCAATGTGTTCCGCAAAATACTGGGGCGTTCTTAATAAAAAGTCGGTTAATCTGGAAGTTTCAAAGGAATTCTGCGAAACGCACTGCGGAGAAGGTAAACCCGGCTGTAAAATTGAAGACGGGATTACCCCTGCTGAGGTATTAAAATATGTTGAAATAAAATAAATTAAATTATATGGATTTAAATATTCCGAAATGCAAGAAATTCAGCGGTTATAAACCCTGTGAACCTTATAAAAATTGTTTTGAAGACGGATGTGCCGATGAAAGTGATGAGACGAGAATGGGTACGAAAATACTTATTATCTCACTTGATGCGCTCGGAAACGTTCTGCTGAATACTTCAATTTTACATTCTGTAAAAAGGAAATATCCGGTAAGTACCGTTTACTGGCTGACGTTGCCGAATGCCGAGAAAATATTGCAGAACAATCATTGTATAGATAAGATTTTTATTTGGAACGATGAAAACAGAATGATGCTCAGGAATATGGAATTTGATATTTTAATGAACGGTGATAAATCGCTTTATGCCTGTGCATTCGCCATCGAAGTTAAAGCAAAAAGAAAACTAGGATTTCTTTTGAACGAAGACGGAAAAATCATTCCCTCAAATTATTCCGCAATGTACAGTTATAAACTCGGGCTGAATGACGAAATGAAATTCAGGAAGAACATGAGGACGGGGGTTGATATAATACACGAAGTGTTTGAACTTGATTATAAAAAAGATGGGTACATTTATAATTTCACGAAAGAAGAAAAAGAGTTCATAAAAAATTATAAAAAGGAAATAAAATATAATCCGGATAAAAAATATGTAGGTTTCAACACCGGATGTTCGGAATTGTTTCCTAATAAAAAAATGACGATTCAGCAGCATATTGAAATAATAAAAAATATTGTGAATTACGGAGAATGCATAGCAGTATTACTCGGAGGCAGAGAAGACACGGAAAGGAATGTGCAGATATATGATGCACTTACGGAAAAGGAAAAAAAGAATGTTATTAATACACCCACGACTATGGGTATAAGAAAAGGTGCCTGCTTTATGGATATTGCCGATATCATCGTATCCGGAGACAGTTTCGGGATGCATCTGGCAATTGCCTTACGGAAATATATTATCGTTTGGTTCGGATTATCCTGCTGGTCCGAAATTGAACTGTACGGCAAAGGAATCAAATTGATTCCAGAAGGTCTTGAATGCGCGCCCTGCTGGAAAAGAGTATGCCCTTACGACCTGGAGTGTATTAAGATGATTGACCTGAAAAGGATAACAGAAATTATAAAACAATATAAAAAATAGAATATTGAATTATTTTTATATAACAGGAAAAATCTTGAAATCACCAAGATAAAATATTAATTTATATATAATTCGGAAATACGGCAAAATTTATACGAAATTATGTTAAAGAACATACAAACACAGAGAATGGTTCAAAAGGCAATGCCGATAATGGTTCAGAAGCAGAATCTGCTGATGCTTCCGAATCTTGCCCTTGAACAGATAATTAAACAGGAAATTGAAATAAATCCCTTTCTTGAAGAAACTGATAATTTTGAACTTGATATAAACGAAAGAGATGATGATTTTGGTGACGAGATTCTGCCGTCAGATTCACAGGAAGAAAAAATATCAACCGAAGATGAATACGGGTATGACGATTTCGTAACGGATGAATATGATGGCTATAAAACTAAAGGTGATGACGAAACTGATAAAAGACTGATATTCGAGAACATTTGGTCAACAGACGTAACCGTAAGGGATAATCTGATAACACAATTGTATTTAAATACATTAACGGAAAAGCAGTATTTTATAGGAGCGGAATTAATTGAATTTATTGACGACGAGGGATATATCAGAGAGAGTTTAACTGAACTGACAATGGAAATAAATCATCTTAAAGAAGGTTCTAATTTCAATGATGAAGAAATTACAGAAGAAGAAGTAAAGGAAATTCTAAATCTAATAAAAACATTCGACCCTCCCGGAATTGCCTCGGCTAATCTGCAGGAATGCCTTATAACACAGATAAGAGATTCGAATCAGGATGATGAATTCAAGAAATTATGCGAAAAAGTCATAAGTGATTATATAGAAGACCTTAGATTAAAAAGATACGAGAAATTAATTAAAGATCTTGGTATTGATAATGAAATAGTAAATAAAATCTTTGAATTTATTTCAAAATTGAATCCCAAACCCGGGTTATCGCAGGAATCAACTCCTCAGGATTACATTTATCCGGATTTCGTTATATACAATAATGAAGGAGAGTATAAAGTTGAATTAACCGACAGGAATATCCCTTCTTTAAAAGTAAATACAGGTTACATAAATTTACTGAAGAAGAACAAACATAAGAACAAAGAGACCAGTGAATTTATAAAAGAAAATTATGAAAAGGCAAAGTGGTTCATAGACGCAATTAAATCAAGAAAGGATACTATGCTTAGAGTAATGAATTACATTTTAAAAAAGCAGATAACATTTTTTGAATCTTTCGGGAAGCGTATGGAACCGATGTATGAACGTGAACTGGCTGAAGAACTTGGCGTTGATATATCAACTATCAGCAGAACCGTAAAGGGGAAATATGTCCAGACTGATTTTGGCATTTTTGAACTGAAACATTTTTTTAGCAATGCTATGAAAACAGAAAGCGGAAACGATATATCATCCAAAGAAATAAAATTGAAAATCGTTGACATAATAGAAAACGAAAACAAGTCAAATCCTTTCACGGATGAGGAATTAGTTACGGAACTTGGAAAATCAGGATATAAAATTTCACGCCGGACAATAACAAAATACAGGGAAGGATTGAAAATTCCCAAAGCAAGATTAAGGAGAAAAATATAAATGAAGACAAAGTCAACAACAGTAATAGGATTAATCAGGGACGGAAAAGCAGTAATTGGCAGTGACGGTCAGGTAACAATGGAAAATACCATAATGAAACACGGTGCAAAAAAAATAAGAAAAATATTTGGCGGTAAAATACTTGTAGGGTTTGCCGGGGCTACTTCAGATGCCTTTACCTTATTTGAACGGTTTGAATCCAAACTCGAACAGTACAAAGGAAATTTACTCCGTGCTGCAACGGAACTTGCAAAGGACTGGCGTACCGATAAATTCCTGCGGAGACTTGAAGCACTGCTTGCCGTAGTGAGCAGTGAAAAGACACTGGTAATATCAGGTACGGGCGATGTTATAGAACCCGATGATGGAATTGTTTCTATTGGGTCTGGCGGTCCGTATGCTTATGCTGCCGCAAGGGTTTTACTGAAATATACTAAGTTAAGTGCAAGAGAAATTGTTGAAGAATCCCTCAAACAGGCTTCGGATATCTGTATATATACTAATGCACATATAACTATTGAAGAAATTGAATAAAAAATAATTTATGGTTCAGAAAGAAGAATTAAAGAAAGAAAAAATAGAACAGTTAACTCCGACTCAAATCGTGAAAGAACTTGATAAATACATTATTGGTCAGGATAATGCAAAAAAATCTGTTGCGATTGCATTGAGAAACAGATGGCGGAGACAAAAAGTGACCGGCGCATTGAAAGATGAAATAATGCCGAACAATATTATACTAATCGGACCTACCGGGGTCGGAAAAACCGAAATAGCCCGCCGTATTTCAAAACTTGCAAATGCTCCGTTTGTAAAAGTGGAAGCATCGAAATTTACTGAAGTTGGATATGTAGGACGTGATGTGGAATCTATGATAAGAGAACTGACAGATTTATCAGTAAATATGGTAAAGCAAGAAAGATCCGAAGCAGTTCAGAAAAAAGCGGAGGAAAATGCTATTGAAAGAATACTTGATATATTAATACCTCCTTTGAAAAAGAAACCGTATTCGCCCGTGCAGGCAAGACCTGAAAGTACGGGGCAGGGAATGTTAATACCTCCGGGTGGAAAAGTAAATGAAGATGAATATCAGAAGAGTCTTGAAGAAGAAAACAAAAAGACACGCGATAAAATCCGTGAGAAAATACTGAAAGGGGAACTTGATAAAAGGATTATAGAAATGGATGTATCGGCTGAATCATTCCCTATGCTGCAGGTGCTCGGACCTATCGGTATGGAGGAAATGGGTTTGAATATAAATGAACTGTTCGGGAATCTGATGCCGAAGAAAACCAAAAAGCGGAAACTGACTATAGCAGAAGCGAGAAAAGTATTAACACAGGAGGAATCTCAGAAATTGATTGATATGGATACGGTAACTAAAGAAGCAATTGCAAGGGTTCAGGATGCGGGAATAGTATTTGTTGATGAGATAGACAAAATCGCGGGAAAAAGTTCGCAGGGCTCGGGTCCCGATGTATCGCGTGAAGGCGTCCAGCGTGATTTACTTCCGATTGTTGAGGGTTCAACAGTAATAACTAAATACGGTCCGGTGAAAACAGACCATATTTTATTTATGGCTTCAGGTGCATTTCATATTGCTAAACCGAGTGATTTAATACCTGAATTGCAGGGAAGATTCCCGATTAGAGTTGAACTGAACAGTTTATCGGAAGATGATTTCTACCAGATACTTACGAAACCTCAGAATGCACTTGTAAAACAATATAAGGCATTGCTCGATACTGAAGGATTTGAAGTGAATTTCAAAGAGGAATCGCTGAAAGAAATTGCTAAAATCGCAACTGAAGTTAATGAACAGGTTGAAAATATAGGTGCAAGAAGATTGCATACAATTCTCACCTCGTTGCTGGAAGATATTTTATTTGATGTTCCCGATAAAATAAAAACTAAAAAAATTGAAATAGACAGGAATCTTGTAATTGAAAAATTAAGTAAAATAGTCAAGAACCGTGATTTAAGCAGATATATTTTATAAATTAATTAATAATTATTATGAAAAAATTTATTTTGTCATTAATTATGGCATTGATGTTTTTTTCCGGATTAGCTTTTTCTCAGACATACGAAAGGGAAACATCTGAACTATATGCAGGAGTAGGAGTATCTTTGGTATTCTTTACGCAAGAAGATGTGTGGAATATTTATCCGGTGCTTGATGTCAATAATACTTCATTTACTTATGAAATAAATCCTTTTCTGGGATACAGAATAGATAAAACCGTTTCACTTGAATTTTCACCGGCATTTATAATAAATAAATCAAATAGTAAAGACGGATTTTATTTCACGCTGAATAACATAAAGAACTGGTATGTCCCGCAGAATGTATCCCTTGTGATTATACCTATTAATCTGAAAGCTAAGTTTTTCCCGCTTGCTAAAAATGCTGCCGGAAGTTCTTTTAAATCCGGATTTTATACAGGTCTTGGAGCGGGTATAACTTTCATCGGCGAAAGTTATGACAGTTATGTTTATGAAAATAAAAATTCTCTCTCTTATATCGGATATTATAACAGTAAAAAGAATATCTGGCAGCCTAATGCTCAGATATTTGTAGGATTGGATTTACAGTCTAAACTTGGACTGGGATTTGAACTCGGATATAGATTCATACCGGGAAAATTGGATAATGATGAACCGCTCGTTTCGGCATTCGCACCGAATATGAATTATGTTTATCTGAATATTAAAGGAGGACTGGGATTCTGATTTAAAAGTCAGTAAAGGAATTTAGTCATAACAGAAAATCCTCATACGATTAAAAGCAAACCGTATGAGGATTTTATACTTTTACCTGTTACTTCTCACTGCTTCAGTACTTCTCGTGCAATTACTAATTTTTGTATTTCGCTCGTACCTTCATATATTTCTGTAACCTTTGCATCACGTAAAAATCTCTCTACAAGATATTCCCGTACGTATCCGTATCCGCCGTGTATCTGGATTGCTTCAAGCGCTGATAGTACTGCTACTCTGCTCGAAAATAATTTCGCCTGCGCCGCTTCCTTTATATATTTTTGTTTTTCGTCTTTTAGTTTTGCGGCTTTCCGGATTAATAATCTTGCCGCTTCAATGTTAGTTGCCATTTCCGCAAGTTTGAACTGAATTGCCTGATGATTTGATATCGAAACATCAAATGCTTTTCTCTCCTTTGAATATTTTACCGCTGCTTCGAAAGATGCCTGTGCAATTCCCAGTGCCTGTGCTGCAATTCCGATTCTGCCGCCGTTCAATGCGTCCATTGCAATTTTAAATCCCGTTCCCGCTTCGCTAAGAAGATTTTCTTTAGGAACTTTTACATTGTTTAGTCCGATTGAACACGTATCTGAACTTCTTATACCGAGTTTGTCTTCTTTCTTTCCTACCTCCAATCCTTTATAACTTTTCTCCACTATGAAAGTACTGATTCCTTTATAACCTTTTGACTTATCTGTCATTGCCTGGATTATATAGTAATCCGCTTTTGTACCGTTTGTAATCCAGTTCTTTATCCCGTTCAAAATATAGAAATCACCGTCTGAATCTGCAGTGGTTTTCTGTTCCGTTGCATCGCTGCCCGCCTCTGGCTCGGATAAACAGAACGCACCGAGTCTCTCACCTGAAGCAAGCGGTTTCAGGTATTTTTCTTTCTGGAAATCATTCCCGTATTTTTCCAGGCAGTAACATACAAGCGAATTGTTTACTGACATAATAACGCCTACCGACGCATCAACTTTTGATATTTCTTCCAATGCGATTACATAACTTATAGTATCAAGTCCTGAACCGCCCCATTCGGGAGAAACCATCATACCCATAAATCCGAGTTCACCGAGTTTCTTTACAATTTCAGTCGGGAATTCTGCATTTATATCTCTTTCAACAGAAGAAGGAGCAATTTCATTTTGAGCAAAATCCCTTGCAGTCTGCTGAATGTATTTGTGTTCTTCGTTTAAAGTAAATTCCATATTCTGTTAGTTAATTATTATTTATTGTAATCAAAGAATCCTTTCCCGCTTTTCCGTCCGAGATGACCTGCTGCAACCATTTTCTTTAGAAGCGGACAGGGACGGTATTTTGTATCACCCATTCCTCTGTAAAGAACTTCCATAATGAAAAGGCAAACGTCAAGCCCGATGAAATCTGCAAGTGTAAGCGGTCCCATCGGATGATTCATTCCGAGTTTCATTACGTTATCAATTGCTTCCGGGTCGGCAACACCTTCCATCACGCAGTACATCGCTTCGTTCAGCATCGGCATTAAAATTCTGTTTGAAATAAATCCCGGATAGTCCTGAACTTCAACGGGGGCTTTTTCGATTTTTTCAGTCAGGGCTTTAACAATATCGTACGTTTCCTGTGAAGTTGCAAGACCTCTGATAATTTCCACGAGTTTCATTATCGGAACGGGATTCATAAAATGCATCCCGATAACCTTATCAGGTCTTTTTGTGGATGCCGCTATTTCTGTTATTGATATCGAAGACGTGTTCGTTGAAAGTATTACTTCGGGTTTCGTTACTTCATCTAAAGTTTTGAAAATGGTCTTTTTTATCTCCGGATTTTCTGTTGCCGCTTCCACTACGAAATCACATCCTGCTGCATCCGGTAAATATTTTGAGTGCGAAATGTTATTCAGTATGTTTTTCTTATCTTCCTCTTTGATTGTGCCTTTTTTAATCTGTCTGTCGAGATTGTTAGTTATTGTTTCTAATCCTTTGTCGATGATTTCCTGCTTGACATCAATCATTTTTACTTTGTAACCGTATTGCGCAAATGTATGAGCAATGCCGTTGCCCATTGTTCCTGCGCCGATAACTGATATACATTTTATTTCCATAATGCTGATTTTAATATTTATAAATAATTTATATTCTTTCTACTATTAGTGCGCTTGCTTCACCGCCTCCGATGCAGAGCGTGGCAAGTCCTCTTTTTAAACTTCTGTTCTTCATTGCGTAAATCAATGTTGTTAATATTCTCGCCCCGCTTGCTCCAATAGGATGTCCGAGTGCGACTGCACCTCCGTTAACATTGATTTTATTGACATCTAAACCCGCAATTTTTATTACTGACAGTGCCTGAACTGCAAATGCTTCGTTGATTTCGAATAAATCTATCTCATCGGGAGTAATTCCTGCTTTCTTGCAGACGTTTTGAATTGCATAAGCGGGAGCTGTAGTGAACCATTCAGGCTGCTGCGCATAAGAAATCTGAAAAGTGACTTTAGCAAGTGGAGTCAGACCGAGTTCTTTCATCTTGTTTTCACCGACAAGCACCAAAGCCGATGCACCGTCATTAATTTTTGATGCATTAAATGCCGTTACGGTACCGTTATCTTCGAATGCAGGTCTTAATTTTAATCCTTTTTCGATGTTAATTTTTTTTGGCTCTTCATCCTCGGATATTATTATACTTTCCCTTTTTACCCTTACTTCAACAGGGATAATCTCTTCACTGAACATACCTTTATCTGTTGATTCAAGAGCTCTTTTATAACTCAGTGTTGCGTAATCATCCTGTTCTTTCCGGGAAATTTTCAATTCTCGTGAACATAGTTCTGCCGCATTGCCCATGTGGAAATTGTTATAAACATCCCACAAACCGTCATTAATCATACCGTCAATCATTTTAGCATTTCCCATCCTGTAACCTGTGCGTGCTTTATCGAGATAGTAGGGGACGTTGCTCATTGACTCGAATCCGCCGGCTACAACGATATCCGCATCACCTGTTCTGATTGCCTGTGCGGCAAGCATAACGGATTTTAATCCCGAGCCGCATACTTTATTAATTGTCATACACGGAACGGATAAGGGTAATCCTGCTTTGATGGCTGCCTGACGAGCAGGTGCCTGCCCGAGACCTGCCGGTAAAACACATCCCATTATGACTTCCGATATGTCTTCCGGTTTTATATTAGCCCTTTTAACTGCTTCTTTTATGACTATTGCACCTAACTCAGTTGCTTTTTTTGATGACAGACTGCCCTGAAAACTTCCTATGGGCGTTCTTGCCGCCGATACTATATATACTTCCTGCATTTTTTATGTATTTTTTATAATGTTTATGAAAGATTCCGGTTTTAAACTTGCTCCGCCGATTAACCCGCCGTAAATGTCGGATTGACTGAACAACTCTTTGGCGTTTTTATCGTTAACGCTGCCGCCGTATAAAATCCTTATTTTACTTGAAATTTCTTCGCCGAATAAATTTGCCAGCGCTTCCCTTATTTTCTTATGCATTGAGTTCGCCTGTTCGGGAGTTGCGGTCTTTCCGGTTCCTATTGCCCAGACAGGTTCATAAGCAATTAAGATTTTTTCAATATCATCTTTCGTGATTTCTTTCAGGCACAATGTAACCTGCTCGTCAACTACTTTTTCATAGACACCGCTTTCCCTTTGTTCGAGTGTCTCACCTACGCAGATAATAGGTATTAATTTATCCGAAATTGCTTTTTTGATTTTCAGATTTATTAAGTGGTCTGTTTCGTAAAAAAACTGCCTTCTTTCACTGTGCCCGAGTATGACATAATCACATCCCGAAGCCACAAGCATTCTTCCCGATATTTCTCCCGTAAATGCACCGTCCTCTTTGTAATGCATATTCTGTGCTCCGAGTCTGACTTCCGATTCCTTAATCACGCTGTGCACTGATGCAAGTGAAGTAAATGGCGGGCACAATACTACGTCGCATTTTAAAAATTCTTTTTCCGTTAAACCCGCAATAATTTCTCTGGATAGCAGATATGATTCCCCGTTAGTTTTGTTCATTTTCCAGTTTCCTGCAACAAGTTTTTTCATAAGTCTATTTCTTTATAAATTTATTAAATAATTCGGTTACGATTTTCGGATTTGCTTTCCCTTTTAATTTCTTCATTATCTCGCCTGTTAAGAAGTTCATAATTTTAACTTTGCCTGATTTTAAAAGCAGTAATTCATTGGGATTTTCATCCAAAACTTTTTTAATTATCTCTTCAATTTCTGTTTTATCTGATACTTGTAACAAATCTTTTTCCAAAATAATTGCCTCGATGTCTGAAAATTTTCCGGGTTCTGCCGGCATCGAGGAAAATATTTCTTTTGCCGTTGTTCTGCTGATTTTTTCTTCAATAAGAGGATTTAATAATTTAGCAAGAGATTCAGGACTAATTTTAAAATTTCTTATGGATATATTTTTTTCATTCAGTATTGCGAGAACCTCGTTTATAATCCAGTTTCCTGCAAGTTTAAAGGATGCGTAATTTTTAATTTTTATATTATTAACCGTTCTTTCGAAATATTCAGCAATGTTTTTATCACCGGTTAATATCTCCGATTCATAATCATTCAGTGAATATTCTTTTTTAAATCTTAAAATTTTTTCTTCAGACGATTCCGGAAGTGAATTTTTTAATTCTTCTATTTGGGCATCGCTGATATTGAGATAAACGAGGTCAGGCTCGGAAAAATACCTGTAGTCGTTCTCCGCTTCTTTCGAGCGAAGAGGTACGGTAATTTTTTCCTTAACATCGTAATTTAGAGTATTGAAAGAAATTTTTCCGCCGTTTTCGATTATACCGGTTTGCCTTTTAATTTCGGAATCAATTGCGTCATTGATATTTTTAAATGAATTCAGGTTTTTAATTTCTGTTTTCGTGCCTGTTGTATTTCCATTTTTCAATTTTACTGAAATGTTTACGTCGCATCTAAGCGAACCTTGTTCCATATTGCAGTCTGAAACTTCGAGATATTCCAGTGTTTGTTTGACTTTGTGCAGGAAAAGACTGACTTCCTCCGGTGAATTCAAATCAGGTTCGGTTACAATCTCAATCAGCGGAATTCCGCACCTGTTGAAATCCAGAAATGTCTCGCTTTCTGAAAGATCGTGAATTGATTTTCCCGCATCTTCCTCGAGATGAATTCTTTTAATTCTTATTTTTTTTAACGGAATGTCTTTCGAATAAATCTCTGTGTATCCGTCACTGCAAAGAGGGGACTCGTACTGGGTTATTTGATAACCTTTCGGAAGGTCGGGGTAAAAATAATTTTTTCTGGCAAATGCAGTTTTTGTGTTTATTTTACAGTCCATTGCAAGTCCCGTCTTTATGCATAATTCCACTGGTAATTTGTTCAGAACAGGCAGCGTTCCCGGATGTCCGAGACATACGGGACATACATATGTGTTCGGCTCAGCGTCAAATTCTGACGGGCAGGAGCAAAATATTTTACTTTCTGAATTTACTTGCACATGAAGTTCAAGACCTATTACCGGCTGATATTTTTCCAAAATATTTTTCTGCAAATTATTTTATAAATCTCTGTCAGAAAATCAAAAATTAAACATATTGATTTCTGAATATATTTTAAATACTAAAAAAATTTTACTTTGGAAGCATCGC
>JAFGII010000113.1 GCA_016929695.1 Ignavibacteria bacterium | reverse complement strand
TTAATATCTTCATTCTAAATTTAAAAAGTTTTAAAATAACTAATAATGAATTCACATAAAAGTTAAAACACAGTAGGAAAAATATAAAATGAAATCAAGTAAGAAAGACTTGATGAACTCTCTTGAATATTTTAACTTAAAAGTTTTTTTTAAGTCTTAACACTATGAAAATACAATAAATAATTTCAAAAAATAGAATTCTTTTTGAGTTTAGTTTACGGTAAAATAATTTTATATTGATTAATTAATTTAAATAATTAATCAAATCAGTTATGGAAAAATTTCAATTTTTTGACAAATTTATTGACAGGCATATCGGACCTGGAAAATCTGAAATCAAGGAAATGCTTGATATAATCGGGGTTGACAGTATCGAAAATTTGATGGAGGAAACAATTCCTGCTAAAATCAGATTAAAAAATGATTTGGAATTGCCCGAAACAATTAGTGAATATGAATTTGAGAAGAAATTCAGAAAGATCATTTCAAAAAATAAAATTTACAAATCGTATATAGGCTGCGGATATCATCCTGTGATTCTACCTAAAGTTATTCAGAGAAATATCCTTGAAAATCCGGGCTGGTATACCCAATATACGCCTTATCAGGCTGAAATATCTCAGGGAAGACTTGAAGCATTGCTTAATTTTCAGACAGTTATTTCTGATTTAACGGGTCTTCCGATTGCGAATTCATCTCTGCTTGATGAAGGTACCGCTGCCGCAGAAGCAATGCTAATGTGTTTTTCAATGCGCAAAAATAAACAGGCAGATACAATTATGGTATCGAATACAACATTTAAACAGACTGTTGACGTAATCATTACAAGAGCAGAACCGATGAATATAAAAGTTGTTATCGCTGAACCTGAAAATCTCGAATTAACTGATAATGTATTTGCATTATTTGTACAATATCCGGACAAATATGGAGAAATAAAAAATTATAAAGAGTTATTTGATAAAGCACATACTTCAAACATATATACAATAGTTGCTGCAGATATTATGTCCTTGATTTTATTAACACCTCCGGGAAAATTCGGTGCGGATGTTGCCGTAGGAAGTACCCAGAGATTAGGTGTACCGATGATGTTCGGAGGACCTCACGCAGCATATTTCGCCGTTAAAGAAGAATTTAAAAGATTTATTCCCGGAAGAATTATTGGAATTTCTGTTGATAAGTCAGGGAACAAAGCATACAGAATGGCTCTTCAAACAAGAGAACAGCATATTAAAAGAGAAAAAGCAACAAGCAATATTTGCACTTCACAGGTTCTGCTGGCAATAATGGTTTCTATGTATGCAGTTTACCACGGACCCTGCGGATTGACGGGTATTGCTTCCAGAATCAATAAACTGACAAAAATATTATACGATTTATTAATCAGTGAAAAAATTCAGATTTTAAATAATAATTTCTTCGATACGATTATGATTAATGCAGACGAAACTCTTTTAAAATCCGTTAAGAGACGCGCAGAGACTAATATGGTCAATCTTTTTTACGAAGACAATAAAATTGGTATCTCAATTAACGAAACTACAACTTTGGAAGATATAGCTCAGCTTTATTACATAATTACAAAAAAGAACATTGATGTTGATACTCTTAATAAAATATTCTTGGAAGTAAATTCTGGTATACCCGAAGAATTTATCAGAAAATCTGCATTTTTAACTCATAAAATATTTAATTCCTATTACTCGGAGACAGAATTTGTAAGGTATGTTAAATCACTTGAAAACAAAGACCTTTCCCTGACAGGTTCTATGATACCGCTTGGTTCCTGTACAATGAAACTGAATGCTTCATCTGAAATGTATTCAATATCTCATCCGGAAATGACTGATATTCATCCTTTCGTCCCTTTGGAACAATCCGTGGGATACAGAGAAATTATTGATGAACTGGCAAAATATTTGTGCACAATAACCGGTTTTTCTGATATTACGTTTCAGCCGAATTCCGGAGCCCAGGGTGAATATACAGGACTAATGATAATAAGGAAATATCACATTTCCAGAAATGAAGGTCACAGAAATATAGTCTTAATTCCCTCATCGGCTCACGGTACTAATCCGGCAAGTGCAGTTATGGCAGGAATGAAAGTCATGATAGTCGCTTGCGATTCAAACGGAAATATTGATATAGATGATTTAAAGAAAAAAGCAGAAGAAAACGCTTCTTATTTATCCGCACTAATGGTTACTTATCCTTCAACACACGGAGTATTCGAGGAAAATATTATCGAAATTTGTGAAATAGTACATAAAAATGGCGGACAGGTTTATATGGACGGGGCTAATATGAATGCACAGGTCGGATTAACTACTCCTGCTCTTATAGGAGCAGATTGTTGTCATCTTAATTTGCATAAAACATTTGCAATTCCGCACGGAGGCGGCGGACCGGGAGAAGGACCGGTAGCTGTTGCAAAACATTTAGTTGATTTTCTACCCTGTCATTCATACTCAGAAAAAAAGGGAAAAGATAATTTAACGGCTGTTTCTTCCGCAGAATTCGGAAGTGCGGGTATTTTACCGATTTCTTATGCATATATACTTATGTCCGGAGGAAAAGGACTGAAGAAAGCCACTGAAATTGCAATCTTAAACGCAAATTACATTAAAGCACGACTGGAAAAATATTATCCTGTTCTCTATTCAGGTTCAAAAGGCAGAGTTGCACACGAACTGATATTCGATTTGAGGGAGATTAAACACCTTTGTAGAATAGATGTGGAAGATGTTGCCAAGCGACTTATTGATTACAGCTTTCATGCCCCTACAGTATCATTTCCTGTCCCGGGAACTTTGATGGTAGAGCCGACGGAAAGTGAACCTAAAAAAGAACTTGACAGATTTTGTGACGCTATGATTTCTATAAGAGATGAAATCAAAGAAGTTGAAAATGGAAAAATAAGTGAAATGGATAGCGTACTGAAAAACGCTCCGCATACGGCATTTGAGATATCTTCGGAAGAATGGAATCGTCCTTATTCACGTGAAAAAGCAGTATTCCCGGTGATTAATTTGAGGACAAATAAATTCTGGCCTTCCGTCGGCAGAATCAATAATGCGTATGGTGATAGAAATCTCGTTTGCAGTCTTCCCCCGGTAACAGGCAATGAAGATTAATGTCAAAATAATTTTTTAATGTTTATTAATAACAGGTTTTAAAACCTAAAGTTTTAGAACCTGTTCTTTTTAAAAGCAAATTAATATTTTATTGAACGAAAATATTAAATCAGATATGAATAAAATATTTATCCCTGTATTCATTGTCTTTCTTTTGATATATATAATGATAGTGGCATTTATAAGATTATTTCCTTTCATAGACATTCCGTTTCATATCTCTGTCGCCGCAATAATTAAATATTACGGAGCGGCAGGGAATTCTTTCGACCTGTACTACCTAATACCTTCTCTGCTGAAATCAAATATTTTTCATTTGCTGTTTTTAAATCTCCCTTTTTTCGATGATGTGGAAACAGCAAATAAAATTTTTTATATTATTTATATTATCATTTTCCCACTGTCAATATTTATACTGATAAAAATATTTAAAGGTAATACTTGGTTTACATTATTGTCATTTTTTTATATTTTTAATTTAGTTTGTATGTGGGGTTTTACGGGGAATACAGTTTCTATTCCGTTCTTTATTATCAACCTGGCATTTTGTTATAAATATTTCGCGGATAAAAAGAATATATATCTTGTTCTTATTTTTCTGAATCTGCTGCTTATCTTTTTTTGCCATTTTCAAACTGCGATATATTCGTTGCTGCTTTTCATTATTTTTATCGTAATGTTTTACCGGAAATCCTTAAAATTTATTTTTAATTCATTGGCGGTTGTAATTCCTCTGGTCTCCTTAATGGTATATATTTACCTTCTTGATGCTTCTGAAAATTATGAAAACATTTTCGTTTATTTTTTTAAATATTTTAAAGACGGATTCTTGGGTTCTGTTGTGTTGAAAATTCAAGTGTTTTTTGTCAACGAGCATTTTCACTGGGGGGAAGAGCCATACGGTTCTGTAATAGGTTCTGCCATATCAATACTTATTATGTTCCCGGTTCTTGCTTTATTACTGAAAAGAAAAATTAAAAATTCGGAAAAAAACAACAAAAAACTTATATTACATACGGTTATAATCACCTCACTCGTGTTTTTCTTCCTGTTGCCTGAGGATATACCGGGTCAAAATATTGTTTCGTATCGATTCAGTATATATTTTTTTACGGCAATTATTGTACTCCTTAGTATTCAGAATTTCAGCAATAATTTTATTAAAAAATATTTTTCCGTTGCAATTATTTTACTTTTTATTTTTACGGGATATACTGCGGAATATTTTATTTCATTCCATAATGAGAACAGGGAATTTAACAGCGATTTTTATTCTGACCTTAAACAGAATGACCGTCTGGGAGGACTTATATATGCGCCGATGTATAGAGGAAGACCGGTGTATATTCATTTTAATAATTATTTCACGGTTTGGAAAAGTGGAATATCTACAGGATATGTGGATTACAGATACGCAATTTTAAAAAGAAAGGTTGATGAAAATATTCTGCCGGTTGCGAAGGAATGGATTTCTGTTTTCAATAATTATAATAATGAATTTTCACGATTGGAATATATACTCGTCAGGGATACGCTTAATAGGGAAATACAAAATTTTGTTAAGGCAAAATCTTCAGGTAAATGGATGCTTTATAAAAATATAAATTTGCAGGAGAATAAATAATATATGAAAATAATAGATATATTGAATAATTACAGGAAAATTGCTGCTGTTGGTTTTTCTGACAATCCCTTCAGATATAGTAATGAAGTAGCAATGTATATTAAAAAGCAGGGATATGAGGTTTATGGTGTAAATCCGAATCTCGGCGGAAAAACTATCGGCGGTATCAAATGCTTTTCCTCACTTAATAAAATCGATTTTAAAATAAATATTGTAAATGTATTCAGAAAATCAGAGTTTGTAATTGATGCGGTTAATGATGCTGCTGAAATGAGATTCAAACCCGATGTTATCTGGGTACAGGATGGAATATTCAGTGCCGAAGGCAGACAAAAAGCAGAAGATAGCGGTATTTATTATCTTGAAAATAAATGTATTTTAAATGAGCATAGAAAACTTATTAATGATTTCAATGAAAAATAATTGTATAGATTTATTTTTGTTATTTTTACAAATTAAAAATTAATTAGAATATTTTATGACGCTGATTAAGAATAAAATTAAGTTTTTCTGGGCTCTCGCGGCTTTCGTTATATCATTTATCGTATATATACTCACTCTTGCACCCGGTGTTTTTTTCGTGGATTCGGGAGAACTTGCTGTCGCTTGTATTAAACTTGGAATTGCTCATCCGACAGGATATCCTTTATTTACCTTAATCGGTAGGATTTTTTCGCTGATTCCTTCATCCGAACCGATTTATATACTGAATTTTGCCAGTGCATTATTTTCCTCTGTAGCAGTATTCATATTTTTCTATCTCATATCTTATATTCTGTATTTAACAGAAAGACTGAATAAAATAGGTTCGGACAAAAAGAAAAAATTTCCTGCCGTACCCGAAAATATTAATTATGCAATCTCTTTCTCGGCTTCTCTGATTCTTGCATTTTCGTTTACTTTCTGGAATACTGCTAATTCTATTGAGGTTTATAATCTTCATAAAGTATTTCTTGTACTATTGCTATTGGTGTTCCTTAAATCCCTATATTCTGATTTGCAGAAAAAAAATGAAACTGCTGATTCGGGAAAATACTGGATTCTGTTTGCATTTTTGACAGGGTTAAGTTTTACAAATCATTTATCTACATTATATCTTGGTTTTGGTATTATGGTTCTATACTTCGTAAAATATGGGTTTAACAAAGAAAGTTTTAAAAGACTTTTATTTTTGATAATTCCGTTCATATTAGGAATATCAGCATATATTTATTTATTTCTTCGTTCAGAGAATGCACCAATTAGTTGGGGTTATCCTCATAACTGGGAAAATTTTGTCAGGCATATTTCCGGTAAACAATTTATGGTTTGGATGAATCCTTTCTCAATTGATGATGTCAAAATAAAACAATTTAATCATTTTATAGAAATTTATCCCAGAGAATTATCGATTCCTGTTTTACTTATTATAATAATCGGTTTGATTGAATTATATCGAAAAAGTACAAAATTTTTTATATTTACATTGTTAATATTCTTTACTACGCTCTGGATTGCATGCAGTTATGATATCTACGACATAGACTCGTATTTCCTTGCAGCATTTATTATTTCGGTATTATGGGCGGGAATTGGATTACAGTTAGTTTATAAATTAATTTCAAAATCTGATATTCAGGAAAATCTGAAAAAATATGTATCCTATTTTATTTTATTTGTTGCGCCTTTATTTTTGCTGGTTTCAAATTATAAGTCCAATGACGAAAGCAAAAATAAGTATGTAAGTGATTATACTTTTAATGTTTTTAATTCTGCAAGACCTAATTCAATAATAATGTCAACTCAATGGGATTTCTGGGTATCGGCTTCATGGTATTATCAATATGTGAAAGGAATAAGACCTGACGTCCTTGTTGTTGATAAAGAACTTTTCAGAAGGGGATGGTATTTAAGACATATGAAAGTACATTATCCTGAGTTCTACCTCAGAATTAAAAATGAATTTGACACTTATGAAACAGAACTGATGAAATTCGAAAAATACACTGACAGATATCTTAAGCCTAAAAATGAATCTGACAAAAAAGAGTTGGAAAAAATTCAAATTGCATTTTTTTATTTTTTAAACGCAATTGTAGATAAAAATCAGGATAAGAATTTCTATACTACATTTGAAATTGAAGATACTAAAGCTGCTTTGGAAAAATTCGGAAAGGAATACAATAGAATACCTGAAGGTTTATTGATAAGATATACGAAATCGAATGACTTCGACAGTACATATATAGAGCCCGAATTCAAATTTGATATTTCTAATAACACGATTTATTATTATGACTTCTTGATGAAAAATTATTACAGAAGTCTTATGCTAAGAGCAAATTATTTAATGAATTTCGGTAAATATGAAGAAGCAGAGAAATTAATTAGCAAAGTAATTGAACTTGAAAACAAAGCACCGGCAAATATAATATCCAGAGAGGGGTATAAAATACTCAATCAGATAAACCAGTTAAAAGAATTGCAAAAGTGATTTTCAAGAAAAATATAGCTATAATTTTGTTTATATTATTGAATATATCTAACATAAAAGCAGAATATTTAGACAGTATAATTAAAGTAGATTCTATGCTTTCTAAAAAATTTAAAATAGGCTCTATTATTTTATCAGGCAACAAAGTCACGAAAGATTTTATAATTCTCAGGGAGATGGAAACTAAGGAAAATGATTCAACAACCGTAGAAATATTAAAAGAAGATTATAGTAACATTCAGAATTTAGGACTTTTCAATAAAGTCGAATTAGTACCAATTCCTGATATTAACAGAAAACAGTTAAATTTATTGATTGATGTTGAAGAAAGTTTCTATATTTTACCAATTCCTCAGGGAGGACTTAAAGAAGGTAATATTAAAAAATTTTGGGGCGGAATAAATTTTTTATGGCGAAATTTCAGGGGTCGTAATGAAACTTTACAGGCAAATTTCGGTATTTGGTATGAACCTTTTGTTTCAGTGGGATATTTTATTCCGTGGATAGGAGAAAAAGCAAGATTTTTTGGAGGAATAAAATTCAATTTCAATAAATCCATCAAAAAAGACCTTAACCAGCTGGGGAGTGAATACATTTTAAAAACCAGCGCAGAGGATTATAAGGTCTTTTCATATTCAGGTGAAATTATTATCGGAAAATTTTTATCAAAATATTTTAATATTTCTTTGGGTTATACTTACTATTACATCTACGTACCTGATGTTAAACAGGGTAGATCAGAATCTGCTGATGGCAGGGATAAATATTCTAAAATTTCGGCAAATATCTCTTATGATAAACGTAATAATACAAATTATACCACTCACGGAACTTCTTTTAATTTCCAAATATCAAAATATGGATTTTTTAATGAAATTGTTAACTTCAGCAGAGTCGAATTAAATTTTAAAAAATTTATTCCTGTTAGAATAAAAGATGATTATTTTATTTCTTATGCATTTTGGATGAGAGGCGTAAGTAATTTCGGAGGTTCAGTTCCTCATTACAAGCGTGAAGTATATGGTTATGATGTATATGTAAGGGGATGGAAGGATTTTATATTTGAAGGCGACAATTCATTAGGTTATTTTTCTGAAATCAGAATCCCAATTATTACACCATTCTATGTTAAGGGTAAAGACCACATAATAATTAAAAGATTACCAATATTAAAAAATTTAAGTTACCAGTATGGACTTTATATTGCACCATTTTTCGATATTGCAGGAATATTTTTCCGGAATCAGTCATTAAAAGATGTTAATTTTCAAAATGGATATGGTATAGGATTTAATTTTATTTTACCCTTTAATTCTGTATTTAGAATTGACGTAGCATTAAACAAAGATATAAAATTATTTCAATCGAGATTCTCATTTAACTTGGAGGCGGCATTTTAAATGGAATATTACGTTATTGAGCCGGGAAATTCATTTATAAGCGGAGAACAAATAACAATCAGAGGGGAATTGTATAAACATCTTGCAGTTGTATTAAGGAAAAAGATTTCAGATAAGTTAGAATTAACCGACGGAAAAGGGAATATATATACATGTCAAATAACTAAAATTGACAGGTCTTCTGTGCAATGTGTTGTATTAATAAAGAAATATGGATTATATGAACCTGAAATAAGTATAAGACTTTTTATGTCTCCGCTGAGGAACCGTGACAGATTTGAATTTGCAGTCGAAAAATCCGTTGAAATAGGCGTAATGGAAATTGTACCCGTTATCACAAAATATACAGTTTTAAAAGATAAGTTTTCTGAAGCCCGTTATAACAGATTAATGAAAATAATTAAATCTGCCGCAGGACAGTCCCAGCGATGCATATTGCCGGTTTTGAATAAAGTTGTGTATTTTTCCGAAATGACTGAATTAACAAAAAACAGTGAACTTAAAATAGTAATGTATGAACAATCGGAAAAGGAAGAAAATAAGCATTTAAAGATTCAAAATAATAAAGTAGATTTGCTAATCGGACCGGAAGGAGGATTTGATGCGGATGAAATAAAAATTCTCGTTGAACAGGGTTGGATTAAAAGGTCCCTTGGTAAAAGAAAGTTAAGAGCCGAAACTGCAGTAATCGTTTCTTTGTTTGAAATTTTAAATTATTAATTAATTAAAAATAATGAAATCTATGAAAACAAAATTAATTCTTCTGTTTGTTTTATTCCTAATCCCGTTATCGGGCGCATTTTCTCAGTTCGATAAATTTTCATTCCAGTTAGGAGTAGGTATAACATCACCTACGGGTGATTTGAAAGGTGAATCACCGTTTGTATATATTCCTGTATGGAAAGGTTATTATTATAATCCTTATTCTCAAACCCTTGACAGTTCTGTGTTATATAACATCTTAATGACCGATTCTAATTTTATGAAAGAGAATTACGGAGCCGGGACTGGATTTTCGATATTTGGAGCTGGAAAAATAAATATTGACAAATATAATACATTCAGAGGTATTATTACATTAGGATTTAGTTCATTTAGTTCATTTGAATCGGACAAAAACGGTAACACACCGTTTCTTCTTATCACTCCTCAGAACGCTGGATATACAACTACGCCTGTAGTCTTCTCGAATACATTTACTGCCTTTGGAATAGGTCTTGGTCTTGAAATTGCCCCAACATCTTTTACAAACGTATTTACACCCTATTTCGGTGGTACATTTAATTTTAATTTTCTAGGTGCAACTCTGACACGTTCATACGGAAGAGACAGTATAAAAGCTGAAATCGGCTCTGAATTTAGAATAGGAGCTGCTTTGCACGGAGGACTGGAATTAAAAGTGTCTAAAGGAATAGATGTTGTTGCAGGAGTTAAATATGATTTGGGTAATCTGCTTTTAAAAAACACAAGGTCAAGTTATTCTGACGCCATTACCTACGGAAAAACAAATATGTCGCTTAATGACGGAAAAGGGTTTTATTACTCAAATTTATCAAGTGCAGAAGGTGAGGGCTATAAATTATACAATACAAAAGACAAAAATCTGAACTGGTGGACATTCTTTATTGGCGTGAACTTTTATCCGAATGTTACAAAAAAGAAATAGAAATAAATTATTTAAACAATAAATACAGGATTACAATAACTATACCGATAACTGTTGCAGTTGTGTAATCCTGTATTACTCCCGATTGAAATTTCCTCCAGGAATCAGCAAGTCTGAGGAATGTTCCCGAAAAAAGATTAACAAAACCATCTATAATTTTAATGTCAAATATTTTCCAAAAAAATACTTCGGAAGATTTTAAAACAGGATTTACAACCGTTTTGTCATAGAATTCATCAACATAATATTTATTTTCGAGAACTTTTGCAAATCCTTTTGATTCGGGAAATTCTGATTTTCCTGAGAATTTTTTGTAAGCAAAAATAATTGCAATGACAGCAACAATAACAGATAAGACAACAAGTATAAGTTCCAAAGATACCGGGTGAACCATTTCCGGTGAATAGGAATTTCTTAAAGCCAGTGATTTTTCAAATACCGGTTTTAAAAAATTTCCAAATAAATTAGGTAATCCGAGATAGTGCGGTAAGCCGATGAACCCTCCTATTGCAGATAATGCTGCCAGTATAATCAGAGGTATTGTTATAACGGCAGGGGATTCGTGAGGATGTACTTTTTCGGTATCGTATCTTGGCTGTCCGTTAAAGGTTAATGCGACCAGTCTGAACATATAAAACGCCGTTAATCCTGCGGTCAATAATGCTATTATATATATTAAAGACCCGTATTCGGTCATTGTTTTATATAATATTTCGTCTTTGCTGAAAAATCCGGATAAAGGCGGAATACCTGAAATTGCAAGAGCACCGATAATAAAAGTCAGATAAGTAATTTTCATTTTACTTTTCAGACCGCCCATTTTTGTTATATCCTGTTCATCGTTCATTGAATGGATTACTGAACCGCTGCCAAGAAATAATAACGCCTTGAAAAATGAATGTGTCATTAAATGGAATATGGCAACTGCAAACGCAAAATTTCCGAGAGCGATGAACATGAATCCGAGTTGTGATATAGTGGAATATGCAAGAATTTTCTTTATATCATTTTGTCTGATTGCTATGGAAGCGGTAATAATAGCAGTCAGAACCGCAACCATCAAAATAATAAAAGTCGCGTCAGGAGCAAGTACATATAATATGGAATTTCTTGCAACAAGATAAACACCGGCAGTGACCATAGTTGCTGCATGAATTAGCGCGGAAACGGGAGTCGGTCCTGCCATAGCGTCCGGAAGCCATACGAAAAGGGGAATCTGTGCTGATTTTCCCGTCGCTCCTGCGAAAAATAAAAGAGCAATAGTAATCAGTAATGGCTGATTAATGTTAAAATTGCCTGTGCTTAAAATTCCGTTGAAATCCGATATATTTAAAGTATTAAAATTGATGAATATTAAAAACATTGCAATCATGAAACCAAAATCTCCGATTCTGTTTACCACGAATGCCTTTTTAGCAGCGTCACCGGTAAATTTTTTCTCGTACCAGAACCCGATTAACAAATATGAACATAATCCAACACCTTCCCATCCTAAAAATAATAGAACAAAATTGTCCGCAAGTAACAGAATCAACATTGCAAAAATAAATAAATTCATATAAGCGAAAAATATATGGTAGTTTTCATCATTATGCATATAGCCGATGGAATATATATGAATTAAAAAGCCGACGCCTGTTACTATTAGTATCATTATTACGGAAAGCGGGTCAACAAGAAACCTGAAACTTAATGATATACTGCCGGCATTTATCCATTCTAAGTAGTCTATATATATTATTCTGGAACTTTCGGGAAGATTTAAAATTTCTGTCAATGCAAGTATCGAAATTATAAATGATATAAATACTGTCAGAGAAGAAAATATTCCGGAAAATTTCTCTGAATTTATTCTTTTACCGAATAAAATATTAACTGCAAAACCCGCTAAAGGTAATATTACTATCAGATAAAAATAATTTTCCATAAGGTTTTTACCATTTTAATATGTTGATTTCGTCTATATTTATTGTTTCTTTGTTGCGGAATAAAGCAATTATAATTGCCAATCCGACTGCTGCTTCGGCTGCAGCAACCGCCATAACGAAAAATACAAGTATCTGTCCCTGTGAATCACCCATAAATGACGAAAAAGAGATGAGAGACAAATTAACGGAATTCAGCATTAACTCGATAGACATAAATATAATAATGGCATTTCTCCTTATTAAAACACCTATAACGCCTATCGAAAATAATATTATGCTCAGTGTTAAAAAATAATCAAGTGAAACCATGTTTGAAAATATGAAAATCAAATTTTAAATGAAATTGAATTTATTTGATATACTTGAATATTTGATTTCACAAAAAGAAGAGAAATATAAAAAGTACTCGAGGAAATTATATAATCTAAGATTACTTAAGAATAAGTCTTGTTAATAACTTTATTAAAAGTTGTTATATAATATATATTATGTAAAGTTGTAAGTGTTTCAATTGTTAATAAACTTATAATAATACCGAATAATTTACTTCCCTGCTTTTGTTGATGAAACAAAATTTTGAATTTCAATCAATTGTAATTTTAAATATCTTGTTGTATGAAAATATTAGACAGGTATATTCTTCGCCATTTTATTCAGAATTTTCTTTTTGGATTATTATGTTTCATTATCATCTTTGTTCTTGTTGACCTTTTCGAGAATCTCGATAAATTTATTGATAACAATGTTCCTCTTTCTGTCGCTGTTCAATATTATGCATATTTCACTCCTGAGATTATTAAATTAATAACTCCGGTAGCAATGCTTCTTGCTTCACTTTTCACCTTAAGCCGTTTCATTAATTATTCTGAATTCACGGCTATGAAATCATCCGGAATAAGCATCTACAGATATCTTTTTTCAATTATGTTATTTGGTATAATTATAACGGGTTTTTCAATATATTTCAACGGATGGATTGTTCCTGAAACTAATACGGAAAAACTGAGTATTGAAAGAAATTATCTGAAAAAAAGTCAGTTGAGAAGTCAAATTCAGAATTTACATTTTCAGGATAAAAAGAACAGAATAATTGCTATTGGCAACTATGACCAGAGTTTACAAAGTTGCCAGAATACAACTATTTCTGTTTTTAATCCGGATACATTGACAAAATTGTCTTTCAGAATTGATGCAAAACTAATGCTCTGGGACAGTATGAAAAACGACTGGAATTTACTTAATGTTCATCAGAGAAAATTTTACGGAACAAATTCAGAAGAAATTAAATTTATTAATTCTGTCCTTGCTGCTGAAATAGAAGAACTTAATAATTTGTCATTGACTCCCGAAATTATTATGAAGAAGCAGATTAAACCCGAAGAAATGAATTTGACTGAATTTAAACTCTTTATTTCCCAGATAAAGGAAAGCGGATTTAGTACATCAAAAAATGAAGTAGATTATTATTCAATCATATCATTTCCTTTCGCAAATCTTGTTACGATAATTTTCGGAGTGTCTATTTCATCAAACAGAAAAAGAGGCGGTGCTGCGATGCAATTCGGAATAAGCCTGATGGTAAGTTTTATTTATCTTGGATTTGTAAAAATTTCTCAGACTTTCGGTTATAACGGCGATATTAATCCCGTATTAACCGCTTGGCTTGCAAACATAATATTTTTTATAATATCTTCCGTTAATTTTTTTAGACTCCACAGATATTGATTCATTAATCCATAACCCGGACAAGCCGTAACTAAATTCTCTGTAAATAAAAAAAAATCCGTGTTATTCCTTGTCATTCAGTGTTTTCCGTTTATCTAATGCATAAGCTGGCATAGCCAGAACCAAAATAATTTTATTTCTTTTTTTACTCATCCGATGAACTTGTTCATCGGATGAGTATAAATTCC
>JAFGII010000112.1 GCA_016929695.1 Ignavibacteria bacterium | reverse complement strand
TTTTTTCATCTTTGCTCCTTTCTAATTTAAGCAAAGATAATAAAAATAAATTTAATATTGTATTGTTATATTTTAGACTTTATATAACTATATTACTTAGTAAAATTTCTTTTCTCTGCGTCTCCGCGTCTCTGCGAGAAATAATTTATTCAGTCAATTTTAACTGCGGGACCTGTCAGTGTGAGATTGCGGATTTTTTTTTCGATTACGCTGAAATCAACCGTCAGTATGCTGCCGGATTTCGTGAAAACTTTCACGGGAGGATTTATTCCACGCAGTGCATAAGAAACAATTGCCGATGATATCGCTCCCGTTCCGCATGCAAGGGTCTCACCCTCAACTCCGCGTTCAAACGAGCGAATCGCTATTTCGGAATTTTCATTTGACAGAATCTGCACGAATTGAGCATTCACTCCTTCGGGAGCAAAATCTTTATGCATACGGATATTTTTCCCCCATTCGTCTATCGGAATATCGCTGATATTTTTCACAACCGGTTTTTCAATATCATCTGTGAAAATAACCGCGTGCGGTGAACCTACATCAATATAAGAGCAGTTAATTAACTGCCACCATTCTGTAAAATGTACTTTCAGTTTAAATTTCAGTTTTATTTTATCAGGCGGATAAAACCCGATTGTTACAATATTATTACCCTGTAGTTTTGCGGGATATATTTTGGTTACTGCTTCAATCGTAATATCATTTTTTTCTGAAATCTTATTGTCGTTTATAAACTGCGCCGTACATCTCAAACCGTTTCCGCATAATGCATTCCCGCTTCCGTCGCGGTTATAATAGTTCATTTTGAAATCGGCAATGTCAGATTCCTCCAGATATATTACACCGTCAAATCTCTGCTGCTCTCTTGAAATAAGGTCAATTGTCATTTGAGAACGGTCAACTATTTTATCATCAAGGTTGTTCAGTATCAGGAAATTGTTTCCCGCACCGGAATATTTTAAATAATCCATTTCTCTAAGTTTATTAAGTTATCAAGTTTGTGAAGTTCATAAAGTTTCTAAAATTCATTAAGTTCATAATTTTCAATTCTTAATTCTTAATTCTTAATTCTTAATTCTTAATTCTTAATTGATTAATATACTCCCCTCGTATTCGTCTGTTTCTCAAGTTTTATGTCCTGCAGTTGTGGAGCTTTTATTCTGATAATGAGTTTAAATCCTCTGTATAGTCCGGTCGGATACCAGTCAAACAGCAGTTCCCAGGACTTCAAATCTCGGTACAAAGAAAAATAAGGTGCTGAAATTTGCTTATTGACAAGGTCATAACTTGTAGAGAAAGTAAATCTCCATCTATCAGAAATACTGAAATTCACACTGCCGCTGACATTTGAAGAGCGGTAAAAAGAACTTGGATTTGGTCTTGATTGTGAATAATTATAGTTAATACTGCCCGAGAGTGGGATGTGATAATTTATTTCGCCGCCGTAAGATTGTTCCGGAGCTTTGAATGTATCGGCAGAACCTGTTGTAATTTTTTTATTTGCAAAATCAAGATTAAATGAACTGGATAAATTAATATTAAAGTTTGTCATATCGGCGAGTTTTCCGTCGGAACTGACAAGTAATTGATTTACTCTTGAATTTACAGCAGGGTCGAATTTATACAGGTTAAATGTGGCACCTCCTCCTATATTCAGTATTCCGCCGATTTGTGTCCTGAAATCCGTTCTGATTTCAGACCATTTAATCGAATCTGCGGCAAAGTTATAATTTACTCCGGCATTGATATTAATTAACTGGAATTTGTTTTCAGTTGTATCTGTTTCTCTGGTTTTCATTTCAAAAAGATTTCCGATGGAAAAACCTATTGACTGGCTTTCACCAAAAGGGGAGCCGCCGAAAATTTCTTTCTCGAATTTTGAATATTTAATTATTCTTCCCTGTGCATCAACGTAAGAGCCGTAATATCCGAAAGCATCTGTGCTGAAATCGGGCGTGAAGTTGTATGACACTGTCGGAGTGATTGTATGACGGATGCCGGTAACTCCGAATACTTTCGGACTGAATATTCCTATAAGTTTTGTATTTAAAGCCACACCCATCTGAAAATACCTTACTGCTTTAAATCCGGAAATATCATTTGTCAAAACTGAACTGTCGGCAGCATTGAATATTTTTTCAACTGATTTAATATACCAGAGTTCATTATAATTGAAATAAGGTCTTATAGTGAAATTTGTAAATTTGGGAGAGAAATTTAAATTCAGACTGTGCCTGATTCCGGGTCTTGAATCTTTCATAACGGTATCAAGACCTGAGGAATTTGTCTGTGTTCTTTTGTATCTGTCGTATCTGCCTGAGGCATTATAAGAAAATGAAATATACTCGTATAACTCAGCACCTTGTTCGGAATAAGTACCGCTTCTGAAAGGATATGTTTCAGAAACGTTGAAGAGGAAAGACGGAAAACTCTCGGATAAATCACCGTTAACAAGATTCTGGTCTCGTGAATAGTTTAATGTTAACGAAAACGGAGTCTCTTCCCAGTATTTGGATAAAGTAAGATTTGAAATAGCATTTTGCCTGAGCAGGTCATTAAACTGATATGTCGTGTTGTCATAATAACTTTTTCCGCTGACGAATGTAAGATTTCCGCTTAAAGAAGTTGTCGGATTGATTGTCTGATTATGCTGGAGTTTAAACTGCCATTCGGTTGAACTGAATTTATCTTTATCCGTGCTTTCTCCGAGACTGATTTTTGAAAAGCCTGCTTCTATATCACCCGAAAAATTGTACTTAAGATTATATCTGACTCTTGAATTAATATCATACCGTCCTTTTGTAAAAAAACTTCCCGTGAGAGCGATATCCATATAATCGTTAGTTGCCCAGAAATATCCGAGTTTTGAAATGTAAACACCGTATTTACCGTCGTTGCCGTATGAGGGCATAATTAAACCCGAACTTCTTCCTTTCCTGTCGGGAAAAATTGCAAACGGAACCCAGAAAATCGGTACACCTTCTATATAAAGAAAAACCGACTGGGCAATTACTTTATCCGTAGGAATTATTTTCATTTTCGGGGAAAAGAAATAATATTCGGGGTCTTCCCTGTCTGTTGATGTTGTATATCTTCCGTTTTGCATGAAGTAAACTTCGGGTGTTACTCTCTTGATTCTTTCACCGAAATAATATCCTACTTCTGCTTCGGAAAATCCCATTGATACACTACCCTGTTTTGTCTTGAAGTTATAAGTCAGTCTCAGTCCTTCGTATTTATCGGTACCCTGATACATTACAGGAGTCTGCAGGAATTTTCCCTTCTTAGCAGTATCAGGCAGTCCAAGTGATTCAAGAAAATTTGTATTCCTGTCGAGAATAATTATACCGGCATTCAATTTCAAATCCTTGTAAATCACTTCCGCTTTATTGTAAAGATATACTTTTTGTTCCGTTATGTCGAAAATAACGGAATCTTCCGCAACATAACTGATTATATCGTCAATATCGGAGACGACCTGTCTGGAAGTATCTATGATAATCTTTGTCGTATCCAAAGTGATTTCGGCAGTATCCGTCTGAGCAAAACAGTTTCCGGTTAAAATAAAAAAAAGTAATATGTAAAACGGATACTTGAAGTTCATATAATTATTTAATAACTATATCGTCAGGTAATTCATTTAGGTCGTCGGGTTTACGGGGAAATTCTTTTTTCATCACATCTCCGATTTCCCTGATGCAGTGTGCAATACCGGCGATGTAGTTTTTATTTTTAAAATTCAGAATCATAGTCTGAACCATGAAATCGAACTTTGATTTTTCAATCTTTTCGTAAATATTTTTGTCTGCAACAATCTCAAAAAGTCTTTCTTTGAAAAATATATATACCAGGACGCCTGTTCCGTCTCTGGTTTTATCCATTTCGAGTTCAAAGAAATCCGCAATTGCGATATCCCTTGTTGACATTTTTCTTTCGCGGATATTTCTTTTGAGTCTGAAGCACAACCTGATTTCACCTGAAGTTTCCCTTTCAGTTTCAGTAATAACCGACTGAAGCTGATTCAGGTCATCATTAGAGAGATACTTTTTTATGTAATTTATCAGCATAGTAAAATAAATTTAAAATTTACCAACCTCCGCTGGCGCCTCCTCCGCCGAAAGAGCCGCCACCTCCCGAGAATCCGCCTGATGAACCGCCTCCGAATCCTCCGCTTCCTCCGCTTCCTCCGCTTCCCCACCACCAGCCGCCGCTGTTCCATCCGCTGCTTTTACTTCCTTTTGACCCTGAATATACTCGACCGAATCCGAATATTCCTTTGAGAATTTCTATAACTATCAGTATAATTATAAAACCGATAAAAAGAGTTATAAATAATCCGGGTCCGATACATATCCCCTGTTCTTTTTCTGATTTTCCGGGTTTATATTCTCCTTTTGTTGCTGACATTATTGCATTAACGCCCTTTACTATTCCTTCATAGTAATTTTCATTCTTAAATGACGGAGTAATTTCGTCATTTATAATTCTTCCGCATAATGCGTCGGGTAATGCTCCTTCAAGTCCGTATCCTACTTCAATCCTCATTCTCCTGTCGTTCATTGCGATTAGTAACAGTGCGCCGTTGTTTTTTCCTCTCTGCCCTATACCGTTTTTTTCGGCTATATCGTATGAGACCATTTCTATGGGCATTCCGTTCAGACTTTTAATTATATATACGACAATCTGATTGGAAGTCGAATCCTCAAAGTTTTTTAAAGTCTGTCTTAACTGATTTATTTCCTGTGATGTTAATATTCCTGTTTCATCAGTAACGTACTGTGTAATTTTTACTGTGGAATCCGACACGGATTCGGCTGCGGTAAATGAAAATGCCGTTCCGGTTACCGAGAATAATAATATCAGATATAATAATTTTTTCAATGTATTTGTAATATTAATATAAAATTTTCTATATTAAATATGTAAATTAATAATATATTACATTTAATATTATGCAAAAAAAAAGCGACCTTTCTGAGGTCGCTTTATAATTAATAACTGAAAAGAAATAGTTATCCTCCTGCTGCGGTCACAATATCAATATCCGCCTGCTCCATATTCTGAATAGCATATCTCCTGTCTTCAATTTTTGCTCTGTTAATTTCGTCAAAAACATCCACCATATTACTGTATTTCATTTTTCGGTCGAATTTAAGAAGTAATACGGTATTTTCATTAACCTGATATTGGTTTTCTATTCTAAGTGCAAGTTCATTCATATTGATAAGTGCAGGAGTTGTCTCTGTACCGTCCGCCTTACCGTTGGACAGATAAAGATTTCCTTTGTCGGAAACTCTCAGAAACATTATATTATCTGCCGATAGTTTGACTTTATCTTTTGTTACATCACCTTTAGGCAGATTAATATTCATCAGCTGCGGAGCCGAGAGTGTAGTTGTCAGCATAAAGAATGTGAGCAACAGCATGATGACATCCACCATAGGGGTCATATCAATGTGTACTGACCTGACCGGGGGTTTCTTATAACCTTTTTTTCCTCGTTCTTGCCCGGTATCCGGGGCATCTACGCCGCCACCTGCCATAATTTTGACTCCTTATTTAAAAATTTTAAAATTTTTTTATTCTTCTTTCTTTTGGTGCTTGATAGTCGTAACTAAAGAAAACACTTTAGTGTTAGTTTCGTTAAAGGATGCAATTAAATCTTCAATAGCACCGTAATCCGCATCTTTATCGCCTTTTAATATCACTTTGAATTCCGCTTTGGGGTTATCATAGACTTTCCTTAATCCTTGTTTCAGTTCTCTGATTTTATCTTCAAACTGCTGCTTGTTCAGTTTAATGAATGTCCTTTTCACATCTTTATCTCCGACTTTTCCCGTTTCCTCCACTTCACTTGCCGTCGTTGAATCAGGGTGATATAAGCCGATTCCGAATGCATCTCCGAATACTTCCCTTCTGATATTGTAGTTGTCAACATCAAGGAAAATATCACCTTTTGCGGTAACGGATACAGTCATTACATCTCTTTCAGGAACTTTGTTGGTATCTGTGTAAAGTGTTTGCGGAATGGAAACTTCTACTGCTTCGGATTCTGCAGCTTTAAAAGTCGCTGTTAACATAAAAAATGTTAAAAGAAGCATAATTACGTCAACCAAAGGTGTCATATCTATTCTGATATTGGATTTCTTTATATCACGTTTTTTCTTCATCTTTTATAAATTAATTGATTAAGAAAATTATTTATGCTTAAGTGCAATGATTGCGAGAATGTTATAAGTTGCTTCATCAATCATATAAGTAATATTACCAACTTTCGTCAGGAAGAAATTGTATGAGATAGTGGCAATAATAGCACCGAACAGACCGAACGCAGTATTAAAAAGTGCTTCTGAAATACCGGCTGAAAGTTCTGCCGCATTCGGCGTACCTGCTGTTGCAAGTGCCTGGAATGCTTTAATCATACCGACCACAGTACCGAGAAGACCGATTAACACTGAAACTGATGCCAGGGTTGCAAGAGCAGCGAGATTTTTATTTAACAGCGGCAGTTCGAGACCCATTGCTTCATCTATTGCATTTCGTACTTCCAGTAATTTTTCATCGGAACTCATATCTTTTTCACCTGCAAGGATTTGATATCTTTCAAGTCCCTGTCTTAAAATATTTGCAATTGAACCTTTCTGTTTATCACAGAGAGCAATTGCCTCCTCGACGTTTCCGTCTCTCAATGTTGTCTGAATATTTTTAAGGAAAGGTTCAATAGCGCCCTTGCCTTTTGCCTTTGAAAGAGATAGAGCTCTTTCGATTGTGTAAGTAATAACTATAATACTTACCGCAATTAAGAATATTAAGATTTCTCCACCTTTTCTCGCAGCGCCTAAAAGATTAGCAGGTGTATTCATAGTTTCGGGATCCTTGAAGTTTGCGGGATTTCCGAACCAGAAGTAGAAAATCAAAGCTGCTACAATCAATGCGACGATTATCAAAATTGCTGAGAATAGACCAGATTTTTTCATTTTGGATTTAACCTCCGATTACATTTAATTTTTAGTTAATAAATTTTGAATTAAAAAATTTTATGATGAAAAACTCCTAATCGCTTCATCCTGATTTGAATATGCATCGAAAATAAGCGATAATTTTGTTATAACAAATAAATTTTCAAGGTTTTTGTTGAGCTGGCAGAGTACAATCTTGCCTTCTCTTTTTGTATAATTTGCGTGTGCTGCAATGAGGACACCTAATGCTGTGCTGTTTAAATACAATACATTCCCGAGGTCAATTACCATTTTCTTGTTGTCTTCATCCGAGAATTTTTTTATTGTATTTTTTAATTCATCTGTTTCGTCCCCGCCGACGAAATTTCCTTTTGGCTCTAATATAATTATGCCAAGTTCTTTTAGTTCCTGAATTTTAACTTTTGCTGCCATAACTTCTGATTTAATTAGTAAAAATATGATTTTATTTCCTAAATAGCAATAAAAATAAATTATTCAGTTTATATAGAAATATTAAAAAAAGTCAATACTATTTTAATGTTATCATAAACTTAATATAATTCTTTTATATATCTCTTCTATCCCGCCTAATCCGTTTATATTGATAATATTATGTTTTCCGTCATAAAATGATAATACGGGTGCCGTCGTTTTTTCATAAACCTCAAGACGGTTTTTTATGGTTTCTTCTGAATCGTCGCTTCTGCCGCGTTTAAGCAGTCTCCTGAAAATCTCTTCTGCATCTGCATTTAACGATAAAATGGTAATATCTTTATGCCCTATTTCCTCAAATATTTTTTCCAGTTCCTCTGCCTGTTTTATTGTCCGGGGGAAACCGTCGAGTATAAATCCTTCCGGTGTTATGTTTTTTTCAAGTGCATCTTTCACTATTCCTATCATAATTTCATCCGGGACGAGTTCTCCTCTGTCAATAATTTCTTTTGCCTTTATTCCCAGTTCGGTTTTCTCTTCTACCGCTTTTCTTAAATATTCTCCTGTTGACAGATGAAAGAGACCGAGTTTGGACGCTATTTGTGCAGCCTGTGTCCCTTTCCCTACTCCCGGTGGACCAAAAATAATGAGTTTATACATATTCCGTATGTTTGTTAATAATTTGCCGCTAACTGTCCGCACGCTGCGTTTATGTCTAAACCGCTGCTTGAACGTATATTTACGGTTACTTTATTCTTTCTTAATTCAATAATAAAATCATTTAAATTATTTTTTAAAAGTGAATTATTTCTGACTATCATAAATTCATCAATTTTACTGCCTGTTTTTCTGATATTTTGTACAGGATGATACGGTATGACATTTATATTGCAAGGTAACATTCCTGACAACTTTACGAGGTTTTTTATATCATCTTTTTTGTTGTTTAATCCGTCAAAAAATATATACTCGTATGTTATTTTATTTCCTGTTTTTCTGTAATAATAGATAAGGTCTTTATACAGTGATTTTAAATTATGTTTTGCTGAAATCGGGATTAATTCTCTCCTGAGAATATCTTTAGTTGAATGCAGTGAAACGGCGAGTTTTATATTTTTCAGTATTTTATTTGCCGGAGCGGTTATGTCATCCGCAAAATTAATGATTCGATGTTTAATTCCGATAGTGGAGACGGTTATCCGCTTTGCTGGAATTTTCAAGCCGTAATCCGATGTAAGAATTCTTAATGCTTTTAATACATTCTCATAATTTAAAAAAGGTTCTCCCATTCCCATAAATACAATATTAGTCGGGGGAGTTTTTGTGTCACGGATGATTTCATAAATCTGTGAAACAATCTCTCCTGCCGTCAGATTTTTTATTAATCCGAGATAACCTGTGGCACAAAACACGCAGCCCGCATTACATCCGGATTGAGAGGAGATGCAGTAGGTAACGCGTCCTTTCTCTTTCATAAATACGCTTTCAATTGCCGCATCTTTATTGTGCGTTCCGAATAAATATTTTTTTGTTTCGGAAATATTTGATTCCGAAATTTTTGAAATTTTAAGCCGTGATATAACAAATTCGTTGTTGAGTTCTTTTCTTATTTCGAGCGGCAGAACTGTTACATTAAGGAAATCCGAAATCAATTTTTTATGAAGGAATTCAAATAACTGAGTCGCTCGGTATGAAAGAATGCCGCAGTTTTTAAAATACGGTATTAATTCTTCGAGAGTTAATGATAAAACATCTCTTTTCATACGTTAAAAATATTAATTTCAGGCGATTTATACAGTGCTATTATGTGGATGAGTAAACGGGTGGATGAGTAAACGGAGGAATGTGAAGATGTGTGGAGGGAAAAATCTGTGTACTTGTTACAGATGCAGAGAATTTTTCTCTTGTTAAGAAGCAGGGGAATTTCGTATCGGAAGTTATTGGGATAGATTTGACGTTTTTTCATAACGAAATTAGAGTATATAACAGGCAGGAGTAATACCGAGAGATGATTTACAATTTAATCTGTGTTTTAAAATGGTTATCTTATACGGTTTTACAGAGCAAAAATCAATATTACAGATGGCACTTGATTTGAAACAACTGAATCCGGAGCAGCGTGAAGCAATACAGCAGATTGAAGGACCAAGTATGGTAATAGCGGGAGCAGGAAGCGGAAAGACACGTGTTTTAACATACAAAATAGCTTACTTGGTAGATTCCGGGATTAATCCTTATGAAATATTAGCCTTAACATTTACGAATAAAGCAGCAGGTGAAATAAAAGAGAGAGTTATAAATTTAACCGGCAGTCAGGCTGATAAAATATGGATGGGTACGTTCCATTCGATATTTGCAAGAATTTTAAGAATTGAAGCGGAAAAAATCGGATATACAAGGGAATTCTCGATTTACGATAACGATGACTCTGTTACTGTTATAAAAAGAATTATGAATCATGATGAAACATCAAGAGATAATAGTGCTCCTTCATCAATATATAACACTATAAGCAACTTAAAAAATAAATTCGTTCTTCCCGGTGAATTTGCCTCAATGGCAAAATTTCCGGTTGAAAAAAAAATCAGTAAAATATATACCGAATATCAGAAGGAACTACTGAAAAGCAACGCAATGGATTTCGATGATTTGCTGCTGAATCCGATTTTACTGTTTAACAGATATCCCGATATTCTGAAAAAATATCAGAACAGGTTTAAGTTTATTCTCGTGGACGAATATCAGGATACTAACATTGCACAATATATAGTATTAAAAGACCTGTCCGGGAAATTAAGAAACATTACGGTTGTCGGAGATGATGCGCAGTCAATTTACAAATGGCGCGGAGCAGAGATACAGAATATCTTCAGTTTTCAGGAAGATTTTCCGGAACACAAAATGTATCGTCTTGAACAGAATTACAGGTCAAGCGGAAAAATACTTGCCCTCGCAGATGACATAATCAAAAAGAATAAAATACAAATAAAAAAAAATCTGTGGACGTTAAATACGGGCGGTGAAAGTATTTCTCTGGTTGAAACTTTATCCGACAAAGACGAGGCTCAGCTGGTTGCCAGGCAGATTAAGGATGAAGTCAGAACACGTAAATTAAAATTGAGTGAAGTAGCGGTTTTATACAGGACAAATGCCCAGTCACGTACACTAGAAGAAGCTTTACGGAATTCCGGGATGAGGTATATTATTGTGGGCGGTATCAGATTTTACCAGCGAAAAGAAATAAAAGATATCTTATGTCACCTGAAAGTAATAGTAAATCCATCAGATGAATCGTCCCTACTCCGTGCCTTGTATCTGAGGGAAGGAATAGGAAAAGTTTCTGTCGATAAACTTGTGAAAATTGCAAATGATAATAAAACAAGTCTTTATAATATTATTTCGGATGAATTTTATCTGGAGAGAATCAGAGGTTCGGCGAAAAATTCAATTATAAAACTGCTGGAATTCATCAGCAAATACAGAAGCATAAAAAAAGCTATAGACCTTGTTGAATATGTTAAGGGGGTTATTGATGAAATGAAAATTCTGGTCAACCTCAGGTTCGAGAATACTCCGGAAGCGTATGAAAGAATCAGCAATATTGAAGAATTTATCTCAGCTGTTGCGCAGTATTCGGATTCCGAAGAAAGTCCCACGCTGGAAGGTTTCCTCGAAAAAGTTGCTCTTGTTTCGGATACCGATGATATGGATGACAAAAAAAATGCTGTTACTCTGATGACGGTACATTCGGCAAAAGGTCTGGAATATCCTGTTATATTCATAACCGGACTAGAGGAAAACTTGTTTCCCGTTACTTCAGCCCTTAACGAGGAAGAAGATATGGAAGAGGAGAGAAGGCTTTTTTATGTTGCCGTAACCCGGGCAAAGGTCAAGTTATATATTACATTTTCAAATCGGCGTTACAGATACGGACAGTTGACGTATCAGATAAAGTCACGGTTTGTAAAAGAAATTTCGGGTGATATACTTAAAGAAAATGTTATATTCGAAAAATTTTCTATAAATAAAGCAGTCAATACTGGTAGTTATCCGAATGTTAAATTATTCAGCGGCAGGACCGGGAATAAAACTTCGAAAAAAAATCCGCCGAGAATAGTATATTATGATAATTCGGATGATAAATTTACTGATATCAAAAAAGGAGTCGAAGTATTTCATAATAATTTCGGCAGGGGAAGGGTTTTGTCAACCGTCGGAAGAGGCACGGACAAAAAAGCCGAAATTTATTTTGATGATTTCGGAGTTAAAATGATTATTCTTAAATATGCAAAAATGAGGGTTTCAAATAGTTAAATAGATACAAAATAAATATTCATCACGCATTTTCTGTTTCGGAACTGAAGACTTCATAAGCCCCGTTTGTAATAATCCTCATCAAAAATCTTACGCCGCCTGTATAAAATTCTTAGAATGCATCGCATGAGGCGTTAACAATCTTCCTGCCTTTGAAATGAAACAAAGAGAAATTAACTTCGAAGTAAAAAAATAACTTGATTATAAAATTTATTGCATTTAATTTTGGAAACTGAGGAAACAGTTTCAGTTTCCACAAGTAAAACTATAAAATTTGATAGGCGTAAGACAGAATATAATAGAATGTGCGAGGGATTTGTTCATGTCGCAGGGATTTTACAAGACACCCGTAGATGCAATTGCCTCGGAACTTCGTATAAGCAAGAAAACGATTTACAAGTATTTTCCTACAAAAGAAAAATTATTAAATGAAATAGCAAACAATATTATTGCGGGATATAATAAAAGAATAAAACTTATTCTCGATTCGGAGATGGATTCCGTCGAGAAATTTAATAAATTATTCGAATATTATTCCGTCCAGGTTCAGACAATTTCGCAGAAATGGATGAAGGATGTAAAGATTCACTCTCCCCGTACCTGGAGAAAAATTGAGGAATTTAAATCCAAACATATTTATTCGATATTGAGTCAGTTGCTGGAGCAGGGGAAAAAAGAGAATCTGATTGAAGATGTGCAGTCTGACCTTGTAATCGAAACAATAACCGTCGTAATAAATCATCTGCTCTCGCCTGATTATATGTTATATATGGAATATTCACACAAAGAAATCATCGAATTCATATTTGACAGTTATTTAACGGGATTATTAACTGATAAAGGAAGAATGAAATACAAAAAAGATAAAACAAAAAAAAATAATAAAATAAAATAATGCGCAATAAAATTATAACAGTATTACTGATAATATTCATTACAGGTATATCGAACGCTCAGGAAGTCAAAGTATATGCATTAAGGGATGCTATTATCGAGGCTTTTAAAAATAATTCCGAACTTGTTAATGCAAGGCATGACCTGATGAAATCACAGTATAAAGTTACGGAATCCTATAATGAAGGTTTAATTCCAACATTGTCCCTGAGTTCAACATATACAAGAGCATTCAAGAAACAGGTATTCGACATATTCGGTCAGAAATTCGAAATTGGTACGGATAATTCGATTACGACTGCATTGCAACTGACGCAGGCAATACCGTTTCTGGGTAATCCTATATTTTCCGGAATAAGAATTGCAGAATATTACCGAAAATTATCCGAAGAAAATATACTGGCGATAGAAACCAAAATTGCAACCGATGTAAAGAAATCATTTCTTAACGTACTTCTGTTAAAGGATATCGTGGAAGTAAATAAGAAAGCACTTAACAATACAGTTGAAAATCTTTCAATAGTGGAAATCAGGTATCGAAACGGCACGGTTACGGAATTTGATTATCTTCGGGCGAAAGTTAAAGTTGCAACTATAAAGCCAAATTTAACCCAGGCAGAGAACAATTTAACATTAAGTAAGAAATCCCTGAAAAATACAATCGGACTGAAAACCGACGAAGAAATTGATATTGTAGGGAGTCTGATTTACGACAGTACCGAATTCCTTAAAACACAGGACGAAATTATCGAGGAAATTGCTTCCAATAATGTTAATATCAGACTTCTGAATATAAGCAAGGATATAAACAGCGAATTAATAGAAGTTGATGATGCAAATTTTCTTCCGAAATTATATTTATTCGGACAGTATGCATTAACCGCAAATGAAAATGACGGAAGAAGTATAACGAGATACAGATATTATAATGCCATTAATGCGGGAATAGGTTTGAACTGGACTTTCAATCTCTTTACCAACCCTTACAAGAAACAGCAAAGCGTTCTGGATTTAAAAAAGACCGACGAACAGATATATGATTTAAAAGAAAAATTAAAGATACAGGCATCGAGTATCTTATTAAGAATGGAAGATGCAAAAAACAGGATAATTGCACAGAACGAAACCGTGAAACTGGCAGAACGCGGCTATGAACTTGCTGTTACGAGTTTTAAATCCGGTGTACTTAATCAGATTGATGTTCTCGATGCGGAACTTATGCTGACGCAGTCCAGACTTGCACTGCTGCAGGCAATCTTTGATTATCAGACGGCAAAATCGGAACTGGAAGGTTTACTTGAAATCAAATAAATTAAAAATAATATTTAATATATATATGGAAAAATATATAAGAGCAGTATTAGTATTAATCTTAACCGTTATTTTATCTTCATGTGGTTCAGATAACAAAGAAACCGTTGAAGAAAAACAGATACCTATAGTGAAGGTTAAAGAGATTACCGGTGAAACATTTACTGAACTATACAGAATCCTCGGAGTTGTCAAGCCTTACGCATCCGCAAAACTTTCCTCTGAAGAAGGCGGAATCATTACATATCTCAGGAAAGATAAAGGAGACAGAGTCAGCAGAGGCGAAGTTGTGGTCAGATTGCTCAAGGACAGCGATTATGCGATGTATGAACAGGCGCTTGCGCAGTACAATCTTGCAAAAGAGAATTATGAAAGACTTCAGAGACTCTATATTGAAGGTGCCGCAACCGAGCAGCAGTTCGTTAATGCAAAACTCCAGCTTGAAGTGGCGGAAAAATCTGTTGACGTTTACGAAGTAAGATTGAGAAAGTCAACGGTTGTATCCCCTATAAACGGAATTATTGATGTGAAATATATGAACCGCGGCGAAATGAGTTCCCCGGGCGCACCCATTGTGAGCATAGTTGATGTATCGAGAGTGAAAGTATCGGCAGGCATTCCTGAGAGGTATGTTAATGATTTGAGTCTTGGTCAGTCTATTGATATTATATTTTCAAATTCTCCCGACGAGAAACGCAAGGGAATAATCAGGTACATCTCACCGACAATTAATGCCGTTACGCGAACTTTTGAAATCGAAGTCGTGATGGGAAATCCGCAGGGTAAACTTAAACCCGAAATGGCTGCCTATCTGGAAATTACAAAACTGGCTGTGGAAGATGCCGTTGTTTTACAGCAGGACGAGATAGTGGATAATGTGGAAGAGCAGTTTGTTTTTATTCTCGAAGGCGATGTAGCAAGGAAAAAAATAATTCACCTCGGCGGGAGGAACGGTAATGATGTTATTATTACGGACGGGCTGAATATAGGCGATAAATTTATATATGAAGGATTTCAGAAACTTGTTGACGGTGATAAAGTTCAGGTTGTTAATTGAAATAAGAAAATTTAACTTCAAAAAAAATTATGAAATTTTTTAGTCTTATAGTAAAGAATAAAGTAACGATTTATATTCTCGTTCTGATTATCATTCTGATGGGAGCTTTCTCATACATCTCCATGCCGAGAGAAGCGGCTCCTTCAATAAAAATACCTTATGTTTTCATAACAACGGTATATCCGGGTGTATCTCCGCAGGATATTGAAAATCTTGTCACGCAGGAAATAGAAAAAGAAGTTAAAGGTATAAGCGGAGTAAAAAAAGTTACATCTGTTTCGCGGGAAAGTTACTGTTCCGTTGTAGTGGAATTTACTACCGATATTATTATTGATGATGCTATGCAAAAAGTCAGGGATAAAGTATCAACTGCCAAGACGAAGATGCCTTCCGATGTTGAAGAACCCATAATAACCGAAATAAACTTTGCCGAATTACCGATGCTGTATGTAAATTTAACGGGCAATATCGGTACATGGAAAATGAAAGAGGCGGCAGATGACATAAGCGACCGTATAGAAGAAATTCCCGGCGTTCTGTCCGCAGATGTTGTGGGAGGTGTTGATAAAGAAGTGAAAATTGACGTAAATGCTTTTAAATTGTTTCACTACAATCTGAGTTTTAACGATATATCTAAAGCCATTGAAGCGGAAAATATTAATATACCGGGTGGGAAGGTAGATATCGGAAAGTCAAGTTACCTTGTAAGAATTCCGGGTGAATATGATGAATCTACAAGAATTGCGGACATAGTAGTTAAAAAAGTCGGTAATGACGTTATTTATATCAGGGATGTTGCTGATGTGTCGTTCGGCTATCAGGACAGAAAAACATTTTCCCGTGAAAACGGAAAGGAAAGCATTACCCTCGTAATTAAGAAAAGAAGCGGCTCCAGCGTTGTTGATATTTCCGATAAGGTAAAAGAATTAATATCAACAAGAAAAGAATTAGTTCCCGAAGGTGTTAATATCAGTTACACGGGTGACCAGTCCGAGTTCATTCTGAACACCGTTCACGAACTCGAAAACGGAATAATCACTGGTATGCTGCTGGTGATTCTGGTGTTATTCTTTTTTATGGGTTTAAAAAATGCTTTGCTCGTATCAACAGCGATTCCGCTGTCTTTTCTTATAGCGTTTACGGTTCTTGATGCTATGGGAATAACACTCAATATGATTGTGCTTTTCACTTTAATCGTAGTTCTCGGAATTATTGTTGATGATGCTATTGTAGTGCTCGAGAATATTTACAGATTGCAGGAGAACGAAAATTACAATCCGCACGATGCGGCAATCGAAGGACCAAGGGAGGTTGTATTCCCGGTTGTAATTGCCACGCTGACTATTATTTCTTCGTTTTTACCTCTGCTGTTTTTCCCGGGAATTGTCGGGGATTTTATGAAATATATGCCCATAACACTGATTGTATGTTTGTTCTCCTCGCTTTTCGTTGCTATGGTAATAAGTCCCGTTCAGGCAGCGGTTTTCATTGACTATAAAAATGATAAGGAAAAATCAGCAAAGAAAAAATTCAGACCAATATCAAAATTTCTTGAATTTTTTGATGCTAAATTTTTCGGAACTTCTTTGAGAATTTACGAGAAAGTGCTGAGAGGTGCCTTGAAATTCAAAAAAACAACCGTTGCATTATCATTCCTGTTACTGTTCATTGTTATTTTTATTTACGGAATATTTAACCACGGAGTTGAATTCTTTCCGAGAATTGAACCAAAGCAGGTGAATATTAACCTTACAACTCCCGTCGGTACGAATGTTTACAGGACAAATGAATTTGCTAAAAAGATTGAGGAAAGAATTCCGAAGTTAAATGATATCGAATATGTTGTTACTAATGTCGGCTCTTCAAATAATATGCTTGATTTCAGCGGAGAAGGTATTCCGAATAAAAGCGTAATTACAATTAATTTCTTTGATAAAGAGGACAGGGAACAAAGTTCATTTATAAGTATTGATTCTATAAGGAAAAACACAAAAAATATTTCCGGCGGTGAAGTAGTAATTGAAGAGCAGAAGATGGGTCCTCCGGTCGGAAAGCCGATTAATATTGAATTATCAGGAGACGATTTTGTAAAAATAGGCGAATTGTCAGAAATGATAAAAAGAGAAATCAAGGACATACCCGGACTTACAGATTTAAAAGACGATTTTGATGAGGCGGTTCCTGAAATTAAAATAACGGTTGACAGGGAAAAAGCGGCGTTATACGGATTAAGTACGGCTTCAATCGGTGGTACAGTCAGAACGGCAGTTAACGGATTAATAGCGAGTAAATACAGACTGGGTGAAAATGAATATGATATAACAGTAAGACTCATTAAAGACCAGAGGAATAATATCGAATACGTGAATAATTTATACATATCTAATAAAGACGGAAAGAAAATCCCAATTTCATCAGTTGCAAATGTTGAATTTTCAGGAGGTATCGGAACAATTAACAGGATAGAAATGAAAAGAGTTGTAACCATTTCAGGTGATGCTTCCGGAAGACTCGGGAATGAAGTGCTGAAAGATGTTCAGGACAAGTTAAACAATTTCAGTTTACCTGCAGGGTACGCCATAAAATACACGGGTGAACAGGAAGACCAGAAGGAAACTTCCGAATTTCTTGCAAGAGCAATGCTGATTGCATTGCTTCTTATATTTTTCCTAATGGTAATTGAATTTAATTCGGTAAAAGTTCCGATGATAATTATGATTTCAGTTTTACTTTCATTTATCGGTGTATTAATCGGATTAATGATAACGGGAACGCCTTTTGGTATAGTGATGACGGGAATCGGCTGTATCGCACTGGCGGGTATTGTTGTCCGTAATGCGATTGTATTGCTTGATTTCCAGAAGGAACTTGTTAATAGAGGTCTTGAGAGGGATGAAGCACTTGTTCAGGCGGGTTTAATAAGGATGAGACCTATATTCCTGACAGCGGCATCCACTATACTGGGGATAACTCCGCTGACAACAGGCGTGGATTTTGACTGGCGTACTTTCAGTTTTATAATCGGCGGACAAAATACAGCTTTCTGGCGTCCGATGGGTGTCGCTATTATTTTCGGACTGTTCGTTTCAACCTTTTTAACTCTGGTTATTATACCAAGCATTTATGCTCTTGCAGATAGTTTAAAACGGAAAGTCAGTCATCACGGAGGAAGATTATTTAAAAGAAATAAAAGTTAGTAAGTTACTATAGACTACTACGCAACAGCTTGGTAAACGGTTATAAAATGGTTTTATTATTCTTGCTGAAGCAGGATTAATAATTCATGCTTTCATTATTATTCCTGCGGATATGGTAATTCATTTAATCCGCTCTCATAATTATTCCTATTCAGAAGACTCTGTAAAATTCAGTGAATCTTATTTTTCTAATTTATTCATTTATTACATTTCCTGTATTCGGTTATTTTAAAATTTGTTTTTTATGAATTTATTTTTATGTTGAATGTTAAAAATATATTTTAAATATTCAAAAAGTAATTTAATAATTTTCATCCTTTGATGACGGCAGAGACTTGTGATTTAGTAATAATAAATTTTATAATCGCCGGCAGGTTCCTGCAAAAATTTATAAAGCATTATTAATTTAAATTAATATCAAAGAAAGGAGGTTTAAAAGATATTAATTTAATATTTAATAAATGTAAAATAAAACTTTAGAATAGCGTTAACTTTTTAAAAAGGAAAGGAGGATACTCAAGATAAAAAAACAGATTTTACAAACAAAAAGAACTGTTTAATAGATGGTTCTGATTAGTTCAAAATGAATTTAAAAGTAATAACATTAATAAAATTATAAATTTAAATGTAAAAAATTATGAAAACGACTTTTATTTTTCTACTTATTGTAATATTTATTTGTATTTCATTCGGGGCATCATATTCACAGCAGGAATCAGTTTACAAAAATAACATAATCTGGAAAAGCAACAATACTCAGGACCCGAGTGATATGTCAAAAATGCCGGAAGCGAGGACTCCGACACAGGAAGAAATTGACTTGTTAAACGAGATTCAGAGGCTCCGAAACCTGAACGATCCTAATCAGAAAATAAAATGTGCGGATCTGGAAAAAAGACTTGACGAACTCAATACTAAGATTGAAAGAGCCCCGGGGATAATTCCGACGGGAAGCGGCGTGGAGGAGGCAAAGTACCAGAATCCTCCGTTCATACAAGATAATATCGGTAACACTGAAATCAGAAATACCGGCACGAAACTTGTTTCAGGAATTGCAACGGCAACGGAACAAAGAGGAACTACTGCAGGAAGAATTTGGGTAGCACTTGCCTGGAGAACCGCAAGTGCGCAGGATACTATCAGGCTTTATTATTCAACCGATAATGGAATAAAATGGGTATGGTACGGAGTGGGTTGGCTTGGCGGTACAAACAGAATAAATTATGACCAGATGGATATGGAGATAATTGAAAATACGACCGGTGAAAAATATATCTGGATAGTTTATGGATACAGAGAAACTGCGGGTACAGGCAGATGGAAAACAGGCGGTGTTATATTCAGGACACCAACATTTACGGGCGCATTTTTTACTCTGTCGTGGCCCGGAGATGATGCAAGCAAAAGATATTACGGTCCCAGAATAACCAGCGATAATAATTTATACCCTGCTAACCCCTATGTATTTATAATTGCTTCATTCGACTCCTCCATTACAACGGGTAAACATAATTCACAAAGAATAGTTCGTTGTACAGACCCTTTCACAACTACTCCTACATTTTCATATTTAGGTGGAGATTTTGGTTCATATGCCAATACTACTGACAATAATTTAAGAGATTTGCATTCCGACATTGCATTTTTTAGAAACGGATTGGATTCTTTGATTGTGTCATATAGTAATATGCGTGACAGTACAAAATTATTTTTTTGGAAAACTAATACCGCTCTTAATAGCTGGCGTTCAGCAGCAACATTCATCGGCGGAAATCAACCAACTCACCACAAACAGTATGCTGTTCTTGCTTCAAACAGCAATGACAACGGAAGAATTGTCTGTGCCTACAGGCAAAATGACAGTCCCTGGCGAATCAGTTATTTAAGAACAACAAACTGGGGTAATTTCAACGAAGCAACCTACGGAGGTCCCTTAGGCAGTGCATATAACCAGAATTACCAGCCTGAAATTGTAGGTGTTAGAGGCAGCATTACCAGTTACCTTACATTTAATACAATCGCAGCAACTGACTCACTTCAATATTACAGGATAGCAAATGGTAACACAAGACTTTCAGGAAGAATGAATTCAGTTACAAGTATGTCCGGAATTATTGGCTCAAAACCCGGATTCAGGTTCGTCAGTGCAGACACATGCTTTGCGATTTATTGTCCGACCGGTCCATATGATGTCTGGGCTGCATCCGGATGTTCAGGTGCACTTATTAATATTAAAGAATTGGGAGTTCCCGTTCAATATGCACTGCATCAAAATTATCCGAATCCGTTCAACCCTGTGACGAGTATTAAGTTTGATATTCCGATAAACGGATTTGTTAATCTTGAAGTATATGATGTTCTTGGAAAGAAAGTAGCAACAATAATTAATGAAGTCAAAACTGCAGGTTCGTACAGAGTAGATTTCAATGCTACAGACCTTACAAGCGGAATATATTTTTACAGGATTACCTCAGGAGATTATACTGAAATAAGAAAAATGATTCTTATGAAATAATTTTAGTCCTTATTTTTTTATTCTTTTCATTTAGCCGGGATTTATCAAGTCCCGGCTTTTTTATTAATCTGATAGTTTAAAATAATGTACAAACCTTAAACTTTTTCGTCAGACCGTGGAATAGTCCCATCGGTTCCGGACTGACCAAGTTATACCTCAGGTATTACTTTTAAAAGGGAATTATCTAAAGGAGCAGAATATTTATTTTTCATTTTATAAAAAAACTATTGAAAAATCGAAATTTCAAATTTGTATTTGAATAATAATCCATTAACCGGATAATCCTTCTGTTTACCATACTCCGGCGTAGTAAAAAAACCTTACCATTTCACGGTGAAATTTAGGAGTTATGGAAAAATTAAACTCATCTAAGAATTCCGAATGACACTTTAAGATTATTTTAAGGATTATTATAATTTTCACCTAACGAAACAAAGATATTCAAAATTCTATTGATAAAAATTTACAAAAACAATATATTACACGTTTAATAGTTTACAGGAAAATTATGGCAGAAGTTAATTTAAAAGTTCAGAAAAGAACGGAATTTAAAAAATCTTTATCAAAAGACATAAGGAAAAAAGGATTCATCCCCGGAGTGTTTTACGGCCACGGCGTGGAACCAACACCGATATTGGCAAGTGAAACAGCAATGAAACCGTTAATTTACACCTCAGAATCCCGTGTAATAAATCTCAGCATCGAAGGAGAAGATGCAAGTTACAGTTGCATTATTAAAGATATACAGTTTGACCCGCTGAAAAACCGCCCGATACACTTCGATTTACTGGCACTTACCGAAGGGGAAAAAATTAATCTTGAAGTTAACGTAATTTTGAAAGGCAGTGCAATCGGCGTAAAAGACGGCGGTGTATTACAACATACTCTTCATAAACTTGAAATTGAGTGTCTGCCGCAGAATATTCCTCCTCAGATTGAGGTTGATATAACAAATCTTTCAATCGGCGATTCAGTGAAAGCAGGCGATATAAAACTTGAAGGAATTGAAATACTAAATGATGCAAATGCGTCGGTAGTTTCTGTAGTTCCTCCGACGATAGATAAGGAAGCGGAAGCAGCGGCTGCAGCAGCAGCGGAAGCAGCAGCGGAAGCGGAAGCGGAAGGAGAAGGAGAAAAAGCGGCTGAACCGGAAGTAATCGCTAAAGGCAAAAAAGAAGAAGAAAAATAATTTATTATAAATAAATTCATTGAAATTAATAGTAGGTCTCGGTAATCCCGGTATCAATTATGAAACAACCCGGCACAATGCCGGTTTTTTTGCAGTGGATAGTGTTCTTGAGTTTCTGAATATTTCACTCAAACCGGGTAAAGGTAACTGGTACGGAGCCGAAACCGAATACAAAGATGAATTATTTTATCTTATGAAACCCACCACATTTATGAACAGGAGCGGAGACGCCGTTCTTGATTTTTCCGAAGAAAGAAACATACCCATAAAAGATATTTTAGTTGTATATGATGATTTTCAGTTACCGCTCGGTATGCTCAGAGTCAGAATGAAAGGCAGTGACGGGGGGCACAACGGCATATCAAGTATTATTTACTCAATGAACAGTCTGGAATTTCCACGAATGAGAATCGGTATAGGAAATGAAAATCCCGTAACAGTCGAAAATTATACTGATTTTGTTCTTTCGAAATTTCAAGCAGACGAACTTGAAAAATTAGAAATACTAAAACCATACTTACGAGACTGTATCTTAACCTTTGTAACGGAAGGAATTTATAATGCAATGAACAGGTATAACAGAAATTTTCTTGCTCCTTCTGAAACGGAAGAAACTGATACTGAAGAAAACTAATATTATTTATTATAAACTAAATTAAGTAAAATGACAGAACTAATACTAATTTTTTCCGTCAGTATTTTCGCAATTCTGTTCGCTGTCTATCTGATTAAAAATGTAATGAAACGCTCGACGGGAACGGAAAAGATGCAGGAAATATGGAGTGCCATTAAAGAAGGAGCGGAGGCATTTCTCAGAAGGCAAAACCGCACGATAATTTATCTTGCAATAATCGTTGCGGCTTTAGTATTTCTTCTTTATATGATTCAAAAACCCGATCTGGCTCCGTGGGCATCATTATCATTTATCTTTGGAGCGATTTCATCCGTTGTTTCAGGTTATATCGGGATGTGGATTTCCATTCGTGCAAACATAAGGACAGCATCCGAAGCCATGAAATCGCTGAACGGTGCTTTACAGACTGCATTAAGGGCAGGAGCTGTGTCGGGCTTATTTATAGTTGCTCTTTCCCTGCTTGGTGTTGTAGGATTATTTACAATTGCAAAATATCTCGGAGGACTTGATACTTCCAGAATTCCGCTTTACATAGCAGGATACGGATTTGGTGCGAGTTTTGTAGCATTATTTGCACAGCTCGGAGGAGGTATTTATACTAAAGCCGCCGATGTAGGTGCCGATTTAGTAGGTAAAGTCGAAGCGGGAATCCCTGAGGATGACCCCCGCAATCCGGCTGTAATAGCAGACCTTGTCGGTGATAATGTAGGTGACTGTGCCGGTAGAGGTGCTGACCTGTTTGAATCTACCGCAGCCGAAAATATCGGTGCTATGATTCTCGCGGCGATGCTCTATAATGCAAATACACAGTTTTTTGGAGATAAACCCGAATTGCTTCTGGCAATTATTTTATTTCCGATGGTAGCAAGGGCATTCGGATTAATTTCTTCCATAATCGGTGTTATGTTCGTCAGGACAAAAGAAGATAAAGACCCGATGGATGCACTTAACAGAGGATATTATATCACTGCGGCACTTGCTATGGTAGGTTTTGCGGTTGCTTCGTACTGGACTTTCGGGACCGAAACCGTTGCTAAATTTGCTCCGAATGCCTGGTGGCATTTCCTGTTATGCGGAATTATCGGAATAATTACCTCTGTCTTGTTTTTGTGGATTACACAATATTATACTGAATACAGATACAATCCCGTTAAATCAATTGCAGAAGCTTCAAAGACGGGACCGGCGACGAATATAATTGCAGGTGTTGCAGTCGGATTTGAATGTGTTGCTTATCCGGCAATTGTAATTGCTTCGGCTATAGTTTCTTCCTACGCACTCGGAGTATCAAGCGGGTTAAATGACGGAGGATTCTTCGCAACCGCAGTTGCAACGATGGGTATGCTCGGACCTGCAGCATTCGTGCTTGCAATGGATACCTTCGGACCGATAACAGACAATGCAGGCGGAATCGTTGAAATGTCTCAGCAACCTGAAGAAATAAGAAGAAAAACTGACAGACTTGATGCGGTCGGAAATACGACAAAAGCACTGACAAAAGGATATGCCGTCGGTTCAGCGGCACTTGCTGCATTCTTATTGTTCCAGGCATTCATCGTGGAAATTAAAGAATACAGTAAAGACTTCGTATTTACCGGTGTTGACGTGTCACAACCACCCGTGTTCGTGGGTGCTTTAATGGGTGCTATGCTTGTGTTCCTGTTCTCTGCATGGGCAATTAAGGCAGTCGGTAAGTCGGCTCAGGCAATTATACAAAATGTGCGTGAACAATTTAAAAGAGACTCCGGAATTTTAGCGGGAACATCAAAACCGAATTACGGAGAATGCGTTGATATTGTTACTAAATCAGCACTGAGAGAAATGGTGAAACCCGGTTTGCTCGTCGTCCTTATGCCGGTACTGGTCGGTCTGATTTTCAAATGGCTGCATAATGCATATCCCGAAGTATTTATTGCGACGGGAGCAGAAGTAGTTGCATCAATGCTTTTAGTCGGGACTATTATCGGTGTTTTAATGGCTTTATTCCTTAATAATTCAGGCGGTGCCTGGGATAATGCTAAGAAGTTTATTGAACTTGAACCGATTGATATTGCAAATAATATGGGTAAAGGTTCTGAAAGGCATAAAGCAGGTGTGGTAGGCGATACGGTAGGCGACCCGTTTAAAGATACTGCGGGACCGTCATTGCACGTTTTAATTAAACTGTTATCAACCGTGACTCTGGTACTTGCTCCGCTCTTCATCTGAGTAAAAAGTTTGTTTAGTTAAAGAGAAAAGGAAAATCTAACCCGTTCCCGGGCTCCTGCTCGGAAACGTTTTTTTTATTTTTTCTCATCCAATGAACTTGTTCATCGGATAAGAAATTTCAGTTACTAACTTCTGTAAGTTAATATCCGTAAATATTCAAATTTCTGACCTTCAGGTGGAAATACTGTCCTGTACAAACGCTCGAAAATAATTTCATCCTGACGAAATACATTTTTCTGTCCTTCGGAGAATTAATCATAACAGGTCCTTGTGTATTTACTCCCAGTAGTCCTTCTGCATAATAAATATTTGCAATAGTATCACTTACTAATCTGTAAATCTGGACAGATGACAAATCCCCGTCAGTAAAAGATTCCATAGTGATTCTTAATTTTGAATAAGCTGTAAAATCGAGTGTATCGAGAGGAATTGTTCGCACGAGGAATGACGAGCAGGTTCCGACAATACTGTCAAGCAATCCCTGCTTTTGGAAAATAAAATTATATTCCTGTTGATTAGGGGATTCTGCCGGATTATTACCGCAGCCAATCAGCAGAGTACCCGAAAAAATAATTAATAATAAATATATATATTTCATATTTTGAACCTGTTTATTATCTCAACTGATAATAATTCATACAGGTTCCGTAGTTTCCTCGTCGGATGAACTTGTTCATCCAATGAGGAGGGAAAAAATTATTTACTGTAATTCATTATGTCTTCAATTTCTTCCGCGTCGAGCGGGATATTTCTCATAAGGTCAATGTTCCCGTTATTCGTGATTAATATGTCATTTTCGAGCCGCACTCCGATTCCTTCTTCCTTTATATAAATTCCTGGCTCGCAGGAAAATACCATCCCCGGTTCAAGTTTTCTGTATATATCTCCAACGTCGTGCACGTCGAGTCCGAGATGATGCGATACCTGATGCATGAAATATTTTTTGAGTGCAGGCCAGTTCGGGTCCTGATTTTTTATATCATCCATACTTAATAATCCGAGGTCTAAAAGTTCTCTTTCCATATTCTGCTCGCAGAATTTCTGAAGTTCCTGAACTGTCTTGCCCGGTTTCATTTCATTAATATGTGTTCTCATAACTCTCAGAACGGCGTTATATACATCTTTCTGTCTTTTCGTAAATCTTCCGTTCACGGGAATTGTCCTTGACATATCCGAATTATAATTTGCATAGCCGCATCCTACGTCTATCAGAAGTAAATCGTCGTCTTTGCACATTTTATCGTTCTCTATGTAATGAAGAACGCAGGCACTCGCACCCGAAGCGATGATAGGAGTGTAATCCGCATTCTGCGCACCGTTTTTTATAAATTCGTGCATAAATTCCGCTTCAACTTCATATTCCATTACTCCGGGTTTCAGGAATTTAAGAACCCTTCTGAATGCTATATCGGTTATATCACAGGCTTTCTGAAGCAGTTCTATTTCATATTCTGATTTGACAGCCCGCAGTTTATGCATAATAGGTGCGAGACGTAAATAATTATGAAGCGGGAATTCATCTTTGCATCTTTTTATAAATCTTGCATTTCTTGTTTCAACTTCAACTGAGGCTCTTTTGTGTTCGTTGGCATTCAGATATACATTTTCGCATTCGCACATTACAATTCTGAAAATTCTTTCAAAATCGGAAAGCCAGTAAATATTTTCAATTCCGGTCAGTTCCCGTGCTTCTTCCTTATTTAGTTTTTTACCTTCCCATGTCATTATCATATCATTGGTCTCGCGCACGAACAATGTTTCCTTGTTTTTCGGGTCTTTTGAATCAGGATAGAGAAGAAGAATAGTTTCCTCCTGGTCAACTCCCGTCAGGTAAAATAAGTCTGTATTCTGTTTGAATTTTAAAGTACCGTCAGCATTTGTCGGGAGTACGTCATTTGCGTGCATTATCACAACGGAATTTGGTTTTAAATTATTTCTTAATCTTTTTCTGTTCATAATGAACATCTCGGAGTTAAGTTTCTGGTATCGCATAAATTTAATTTTTATTGTTAAATAATTTTTAAACTTAATGATTTTACTTTGATAATTCAAGCAATATAAAGGTTTGGATGATTGGATGATTGCACATCTGTCCGGGTATGTGAACTGCATAATGAACTTTTAAGTAAATATTAAAAAAATTAATTTGCAATTATTATATGGAACAGATAAAAAAATTCCTCGAAAAAGAATTAAAGATTGAAAGCCGCGGCATAATATTTAATCTGGAATTTTTGAATGATTTAATTCTTGAATGGAATAAAAAAATAAATCTGATATCCAGGAAACAGGAAAGCACCGTGAAAAATATTCTTGATTCGGTATTTTTTCTGTCGGCATATAATTTAAGGGGAAACGAAAATATTATTGATGTCGGAACGGGCGGAGGATTTCCGGGAATACCCTTAAAAATATTATATCCCGGGATTAAACTTACACTGCTTGATTCAACGAAGAAGAAAATAAATGCCGTAAATTATATAATTCGTGAAATGGATTTGCCTGACTGTGTTGCAATCTGGGGAAGGGCGGAAGAGAAATCAAAAGAAAACGAATACAAGGGCAAATTCGATATCGTTACAACTCTGGCAGTATCATCTCTGGTTAATATATATAAATGGTGCAGAGGTTTCCTGAAAAAAAACGGTTATATGATTTGCCTTAAAGGCGGTGATATTTCAGAGGAAATTGAAGATTTAAACAGATATAAAAGTAAAATTGATTATAATATCAAGGAATATTCTTTTGACGGTTACGGGGATATATTGCAGGATAAAAAAATCGTAATTATAAGAAATAAAATATGAAAAAAGTTTTAACAATATTTATTGTATTCCTGTTAACGGGAATAGGCATCGCACAGAATAATACACTCAGCGGGGTTGTCAGAGACGATAATTCGGGAGAGGTTTTGTCTTTTGCAACAGTGAAACTTACCGACAGTTCATACGGTACATCAACCGATAAAAACGGTTTCTATATATTGCACCTGAGAAACGGGAAATATAATATTGCATTTTCGCATATCGGTTATAATACGAAAGTAATGGAAATAGTCATTGATAATCCTGACATAGTTCTCAATGTGTTGTTAACGCCTTCGTCTATCTTTACGGAGGAAATAGAAGTATACGGTGAAGACCCCGCCTATGGAATAATCAGAAAGGCAATTGAATACAAAAAAGCATTTAAAAAAGATTTAAAGGAATATGATTATGATGCATATTCAAAATTTGTAATCCGTTCTAATATTGCAAAAAAAGATTCATTGACGGGAAAAGGCAGACTCGGGATACTCGGTTTACTTGAATCGGAAACGAAAGGATATTTCAGGGCTCCCGATGAAGAAAAGTTGATTGTAAAAGCAAAACGCGAAAGCGAAAACATTATAAAAGGATTTGCAATACCGTTAATAGTGAATTTTTACGATGAAGAAATCGTAATAGGAGATTTGAAAATTCCCGGTCCCGTATCCGATGACGCATTTGATTATTACGAATACAAATTGCGGGGAACAACTTCTATCGATTCAATTGCTATCTATAAAATTGAGGTAATAAACATATCGGAAATAAAACCGAGGTTCAGAGGATTTGTTTATATACTCGACAGTCTGTGGGCATTAAAGAAAACAGACCTGACGACTAATGAATCGGCTATGACAGGCGGATTTGAAAATCTGAACTTCGTTCAGAAATTTCATTCTTATAAAGACAGGTCAGGCAAAGAGTTCTATCTCCCGACGGATATACAGATCTATGCGGAAGGTTCCGCACTCGGTCTTATCAAAATTCAGGGTGAAGCGCTTACTATTGTCTCAAATTACTTTTTGAATGAAAAGGCGCCGCCGGGAATATTTGACGAATTTGTTGTAAAGGTTATGCCTGATTCAAAGAAAGACAGTACTTACTGGGTGAACAATCAGTTAATTAAAAATTCGGATGAAGAACTTAATTCTTACAGGAAAATTGAAGAAGAATCAAAAAAAAGAAAGAAGAGCATCTCATTTGGAATCAGCACAATAAATTACGGCGAAAAATTTAAAACCGACATACTTGATTTATATAAATTCAATAAAACGGAGGGAAATAATCTCGGTCTCAACCTGATTTACGGAAACAGTTTTGACAGGATTTATGCATACGGGAAATATAATTACGGATTTTCCGATAAAAAACTGAAATACGAACTGTCCGGCAGAATCAGGCTATTTTATGACAACAGTCTGACATTAAGGGCGGATGTTTTCAGAAAATTGAATACACTATTTTTTATACAAACGGATTTAAATCTTTTTGCCAATACATTGAGTTCGCTTTTTTATAAGGAAGATTTTTACGATTATTATTACTCAAACGGATTTGCACTGTCGGTTTCCAAAAGAATAATTCCGCAGTTGAATTTAAGCATAGAATATATTCAGGAAAAGAGCAACAGTGCAGTTGTTAATACAGATTTTTCTTTTTTCAATAAGGCGAAATCTTTTGATGCCAATCCTCCGGTGAACGAATATTTCAGGTCAGCCGTAAGTACTAAACTTACTGTTGACCCGAATGATTTCAGAGCAATAGACTGGGGTGACGGAGAAATATCCAGATTTAAAATCACGGGTTTTCCCGTTTTAAATTTCGGGTTTGATTATTCCGGAAAAAGAATTAACAGCGGTTATGAATTCAGAACTTTCTCCGCCGATTTAACAGGGAGTAATAAGATAAGTCATTTTGCAAATATATCTTATAAAGCGGGAACAATAATAAAAACAGGAGAGGTCCCTTATCAAAATCTGGCATACTTCAATGTTGCAGGATTCAGTAATTCGCTTTATCTTAATTTTTACGGTATGAATAACGGCGAATTCCTCGGAAATAAATTATATTATGTCAATCTGGAAAATAATTTCGGCAGGTGGTTGTGGAAAGATATTTCCATTATTAAAAATCTTGATTTAATAGGATTCTTAAATGCGGGTAAATCAGAAATATCGGAAAGTAATTATAATATTGCGGCTTATAAGAACTTCAGTGAAACTGATAAATGGTATTTTGAAACGGGATTCGGACTGGGGAATATATTGAGTGTTTTCAGACTGAATTTTGCCTGGCGGCTGAATAATTTCAAAGACGGAAATAATTTTAAGATTCTCCTGTTTGTAAATAATCTTGCATTTTAATTTTATTTGATTAATATTTTGCATTAAATTTTATGTCCGGTATGAAAAAATATATTATCTTTATCATTCTGTTTTTTATTTTAAATTTAGAGGCATATCCTTTTCCGGAAGGAATTGCTCTTAGAACATTAAAGACATCGACGGCAGGCTGCGGTTCCTGTCACGCATTTAATACTTCGACGGCAGGTTCATTTTCGGGACCTGACACCGTTACTGCGGGGCAGACGGTTCAGTTTACGTTAACATATACAGGAACGAACACAGGAACTTACGGTGTTGACATAGCGGCAAAAACAGGTATTCTCGCCCCGGGGAACAGTTCGGCTTACCTGAAAGTTTTAAGCAGTGAACTTGTACAAATAACCGGTTTGACTGTTACTTCATTAACATTTGACTACACTGCACCTTTGGTACCCGGTATTGATTCTTTATATGCTACGGTTGATAAAGGATATTTGGGGAGATGGAACTGGATTCCGGGTAAACGCATTACAGTGAAATTAGCAACCGGAATAAGAAAAGAAAACGGTATTGTAACCGCTTACAGTTTAAAACAAAATTATCCGAATCCTTTCAATCCCGTTACTAAAATTGGATTTTCCGTTCCTCAAAATGAATTTGTAACCATCAGGATATATGATATTCAGGGCAGGGAAGTCTCAGATTTAGTTAACGCTTCATTGCCTGCAGGAAATTATTCTGTTGAATGGAATGCTAACGGCTTTCCCAGCGGAATATATTATTACCGCATCGAAGCAGGAGAATTCATACAAACACGCAGCATGATTTTACTACGGTAAGATTAGTCAAAGAAATTTTTCTTCTGGTTACTACGCTCCTGCGTAGTAACCGCTATTCAAAATTTTTTTTTTCCTCTTCTGGTTACTACGCTCCTGCGTATAAACCTAATAACAAGATGTTCCCTCTTCTGGTTACTACACTCTGGCGTAGCAACCGATATTCAATTAAAAACTTTTATTTTGATGACTCCTTCTTCCTCAAGATGATAAAATCTAGCAGAACTGTATTTCCAGTCTACAGCGTTATCTACGTAACCTGCATTAACAGGATTATTGTGTATATAATTTAACTTCTGATTATATATTTCATCTCCTGCAATTTCTTGCGGATGAAAACCTTCCTGCCATATCTGGTATGACCTGTCATGTTTAAAAGATAATTTATTATCTCTGAAAACTTTGAGAATATCGTTACGATTATTGAATTTTAAATATTCAATTATTTTTTTAGCAGAGTAACTTTTAATTGAAGACATGACATTTGAGAGTTTTTCTGCTCTGCACAACAAATGGAAATGATTTTTCATAAAAACATAAGCAAAAATTTCGAGATTTCTTTTTTCTTGATTATATTTAATAGCATCTGCTAAAATGCTTATACATATTTCAGAATTGAATATATTTATTCAGTTAACAATTGATGAAGTGAGGAAGAACGAACCTTCGTGATTATATATTTTATATTTACTTCTCACATTTAAGTTTTCTTAGATACTACGCTGGAGCGTAGTATCGAGTTGTTTTGATTACTCTTTTATTTATTCTGGTTACAATGCTCCTGCGTTGTAACTTTAATAACTGTTTTCTAAATTCTGTTTACAAGGTTCCTGAATTGTAACCTCAATAACTATTTTCTAAATTCTGTTTACTGCGCTCCTGCGTAGTAAACAGAATTTATCATGTTCAGCATATCGGTTTTAAGACTTCTGTGTTGTAACCTTAGTAACTATCTCAGCAGCATCATCTTCCTGACAGCAGTGTAATCTCCTGCCTGAAGTTTATAAAAATAAACACCGCTTGAAATATTGCCCGCATCGAATTCGTAATTGTAAGAACCCGCAGTCAAATCTGTGTTGACGATTGTCTTTATTTCCCTTCCAAGAACGTCAAATACAGTCAACTTCACTTTGCTTTGTTTCGGAATCTCAAAATATATTTTTGTAACGGGATTAAAAGGATTCGGATAATTCTGCATTAATTTAAAATCATCAATCGCAGTATTATTCCCGCTTATACCGGTGACGGGTCCTGGAACATATTTAGTAATATATTGTCCCGAAAATACACTTGCTCCCGAAATAATTGTTCTTACCAGCGCACCGGTTGTATCGTCTATTTCATATAATCCGGTAGCATTCGTGGTAACAAAATTTCCGTTACCGAGCTGATATACTCCCCGGTTGTTTGATACTCCTGTTAATACTTTTATGAATGTACCGTTCGGTGAAAAAATCTGTATTCCTACGCCCGGGATACTGAATGCGGCTACCGCGAAATTTCCGTCATCAAGTTTTATTATCTGCTGGCAGAATCTCGTGCTGTCCCTCGTTGTGAAAGGACCTATATAGGCACCGGTAGAATCGAATATTCCGATTTTTACTGCAGAAGCGGAGGTTGTAGAACTTGTTACGTAATATTTATTATCAACATATATTACGTCGAACGGACTTGTTAAACTCGGATTCGAAATAAATGTACCGATGTGACTTCCGGACGAACTGAACTGCTGAAGCGTATTTGTGTTTGCTCCGCTGCCAACGGTAACAAGTAAATTATTATTAGGTCTGAAACCGATTCCTCTTATATTATCAAGAATACTGTTATTCTGTCCGCCCTGCGGAGCAAAAATCTGTATGAATGTTCCCGCCGTATCAAATTCATAAACAACGTCTTTAATCTGGTCCGAAATAAAAATTTTTCCCAAGGGTGTCTGCATCGCAACTTTCGGAGTAGCAAGCATAGTATCCTGTCTCGGAATAAATGAAGTGTCAATGATATCCCCTGTCTGGGTGTCGAGTCCTATTACTTTGTTGTTGTAGGAATCCATTACCAGCAGCATCGAAATGATTGATGTGCGTGGAGATATATTATATACAATTTCTTCACCCGAATTATCAACTATATTTCCGTTGTTGTATATTAATCTTGCTCTGGTAAGGTCATATTCAAGGGAAATATTTTCTATGAAACCTGTTGAACCATTATTAAACGGATGATAAAAGTCTCTTATAACAGTATATACAATTTTTTCGTTTTCTATGCCTCTTGCCTCGATAAATGCTTTGTCTTTTACATAAATTAAAACGGGCAGATTCTGCAATCCGGCAAGTTTCCTCGCTTCGATAACCATATTTGGATTCCGCTCGGAGTTTTCCATCAGAGTGATGAAATCTATACTCTGGGGGAGTAATACATTTGTTATAATAAATAAACTGATAAGTAATATTATTTTTTTCATTACGGTTTATTTAGGTTTATGTAATAAACTTTTCTTTTCTTAAAAAACAAACCCTGTTAACCTAACAGGGCTTTACACGTGTATTTATTCTTGTACCGGAGGAGGGACTTGAACCCACGACCTGCGGATTATGATTCCGACGCTCTGACCACCTGAGCTACTCCGGCGAGTTGAATAAAATATCAATTTTAGGTATAATTTTCAATCCAAAGACCTTAGCAACAAGTTTAAAAATTTTATTTCGGGAACAAACTACAAAATTCTCAATTTTTAAATCTTTTTGCTTTTGTATAACAAACAAAATACATCAAAACACGGAATACACTTACTGACACGGAATTACACAGATTTTTTTAAATATAAATACACTTTGTTTCAAAATTGACTTGGTTATGGCTTATATGGCTTTACTGTCTGTTCTTATACCTTTTCGCAGAGATTTTTCCGATGCTCCGGAGTAACTTAATAGTAATTTCAATTTATGATTAAATTCAGTAAATTTAAGGTTAATAAGAAAATAAAATATAACAAATATGCTCAAAATTATCAGCAGGATTTCAGTTTTTTTTATAGCGGTAACTGTTGTGATAATCGGTTACAGGTGCTCATCGGAAAAAATTATTGCCGAAATTGGAGAAGATAAAATCACTTTAAGCGATTTTGAAGAAAAATACCTGAAAAAATACGGTTATGATGTCGAAATTGCAAAAAGTAAACCTCTTGAAGATAAAATTTCATTTCTGAACGATATGATTAATACGGAACTGAAAGCGAGACTCGGTTTAGAAAAAAAACTTGATACAACTGAAAGTTTCAGAAATGATTTGAAGTTAGGTGAAAAGAAAATTCTTTCTGATGTGTATATAAAGAGTAAATTAATTGAACCCGGGTTAAAAAATTATTATGATAAAATTAAATATGATTTAAGAGCATCCCATATATTATTACCTATGGAAGAAAATTCAGGAATTGAAGATTCCGTTAAAACATATTCTCTCGCATATGAAATCATAAACAGATTATCGGCAAACGAAAGTTTTGATTCACTGGCAAGAATATATTCGACCGATATAGAAACACGGGATAATGGCGGCGACCTTTATTATTTTTCTCCTGGGATGACCGTTTCGGATTTTGAGTTTGCGGCTTATAACTTAAACAAGGGCGAGTTTACCAAAGAGCCCGTCAGAACAAATCTGGGACTTCATATAATAAAACTAACCGATAAAAAAGAAAGGTACGATTCCGTCAGAGTATCACATATATTAATAACTGACGCTGTTAATGAATCAGGTATCAAGGACAGTACGGCGTCATACAATAAAATTAAAGAAATCCTTGAAAAATTAAATGACGGAGATGAGTTTGAAGAACTTGCGTCTCAATTTTCGAATGATACCATAAACAAATCCAGAGGCGGTGACCTTGGTTACGTGAGACGCCGTCAATATGCTGCTGTTTTTGACAGTACGATTTTTTCACTGAAGCCCGGACAGATTTCGGACATCATAAGAACGGAATACGGCTGGCATATAATTAAAATGACCGATGCAGTTGAAATTAAGCCCTTTGATGAAATCAAAAATACTCTTTCACTGCAATATCCTATGAGCGTGTATTTCAGGAAGAATTACGAAGAATTTGTTACTGAAATCAGAAACAAATATAATTTAACAGTTGAACAATCCGGTGTTGATTTTTTGATTAGCAAAATCAAGGATACGACTCTGGCATTTATAGTGATAAATCCGAATAAACTTTTTTCTGATGAGGACAGGAAAGTTGTTACGGGAAAATTTGACGGCGGGGAAATCACCGTAAACGACCTGATTGTTTATGTCAGTACGAACAAACCTGCAGCCAATAAGGAACTGAATCTATTTAATCTGATAGGATTAATCAGAGCATCTGCCGATGCAATACTTCAGTCAAAAGAAGCAATATCGGAAGGATTTGAAAAAAATGAAAATTATACCGGTTTGCTTAAAGAATACAAGAATTACCTTCTTGCTGAAGCAGTTGATAAATATGTAATTACAGCCGATATAAAAATAACTGACGAAGAAATTCAAAACTTCTACAATGAAAATAAGAAGGATTTTATTACAAAAAACAACGGTATTGAACAGGAAAAAGGTTTAAGTGAAGTTAAAAATCAGATTACGGATATTCTAAGAAATTCAAAGTTTAAAGATGCAGAAAAGTTATTTCTTGATAATTTGAAGGTAAAATACGGCGTAAAAATAAACAATTCCATTCTGGAAAAGGCATTTAACGGTTAATTTTAATAAACCAATAAATTGTATTGATTATTTGATAAAAGTTTATGAAATTAACAATGATAAGTACATTGGAAAATATTATTTTAAATATTAAACCGGACGGGATTAAAATCAAACATTTATTTAATTCGAAAATTTATAAATTTAAATTCCTAAATTAATTTGGAGAAAAAATGAAAAAACTACTCACTTCTTTGTTTTCTCTGGTGATTGTGTTCGCACTTGTATTTCCGGTAGTGGCACAGGACCAGACTTCCCACGGATTAGCTCCTCAATCCGACGGAAAAAATTCAGGTGTATTCGTGCAGACACCTGCGAATCCATATGTATGGAACGGCAGGGCATTCGGATACAATGCCTACGGTACGGCTGTAGCACTCGGACCGTTTAAATTTTTCTTAAACAATCCTGCAGCACTAACCTCATTGTCAACCGACCCGTTAAGTGCAAACTTCGTATCGGCAGGTTGCTTTGACGACCAGCATAACTGGTGGGGTGTACGTTACGGAAATAATATACTTGTAAAAATTGATACAACAACCGGAACAATTACTGCACAAGGAACAGTTACCGGTGTGTCGTCAGTTACAGGTATGAGCTGGGACCCGACAAGCAATACAATGTATGCAGTAAACTATGCAACAAATAGTTTCCTTGGTACATTGAATTTAACAACCCGCGTATTCACACAATTAGGCGGTTCAGTTACGGGTATCGTGATTGATATGGCTATTAGCAACAGCGGCCAGGTTTATGCTGTCAATATATCGGATGATATGTTGTGGTCAATAAACAAAACTACCGGTGCAGGCACAGTGATAGGCTCATTAGGTGCAGCCGCGAACTATGCGCAGGGTATGGACTGGGACAGAACAGTTGACTCCTGCTACTGGGCTTCTTATACAACACTCGGTGAATTAAGAAGAATCAATACAACAACCGGTATGTCAACGGTAATCGGTGCATTCAACTGCGAAGTTGACGCACTCGCAATTCCGGGCTCAGCCGGACCGCAAATTACACATACTCCGCTTCCGAATACACAGAATCTGACCGGACCGTATGTAGTCAATTGCGTAATTGCTCCCCCAAGCGGAAGCACAATTTCTTCAGCAAAGTTATTCTGGTCAAGAAACAATCCTACAGTAACTGATTCATTGAACTTGACTCAGGGAACCGGTAACAACTATTCAGGAAATATTCCGGGTAACGGCTTAGCAGCAACATACAGATATTATCTGAAAGCCATTGATAATAATGGCAAAGTTGGTGTCCATCCGGGTGGTGCTCCGGCAAATTTAAATATGTTCCTTGCTGTTAGTTCGGATACGACCAAACCTGTAATTACGCACACTCCGCTTGCAAATGTTCCGAGAGTAAACTGGCCCGCAACTGTAAACTGTACAGCAACAGACCCGTTCGGAATTGACTCCGTATGGGTTACCTGGAGAAAAGGTGCAAGCGGTGCATTCAACAGATTTAACCTTGCTCACGGAACAGGTAATGCCTGGTCTGGCGTCTTCAATTCAGATACATCACAGGTTGCAGTAAATGATGTCATCTATTACAGAGTTGTCGCAAGGGATGCATCTAACCAGCATAATATGGACTCAACTGCACAGTACAACTTCACGATTATCAATCAGGCAACAATTACAATCGGAACAGGTACAACGGCAATTGGCTGGCCATATTACACATTCTATATGGACAGCAGAACAGATATGCTCTATCTCGGAAGTGAAATTAATATTCCGACGGGCGGTTACATTACACATATCGGATTTAATGTTGTATCAGCGGCATCTCAGGTGATGAACGGATTCAAAATATTGATGCAGAATACTACTGTAACAACAATTTCATCATTTACATCATCCGGCTGGACAACGGCTTACGATGGTACATACGCCGTACCGGGCGCCGGCTGGCAGTTAGTAACATTGCAGACTCCGTTCTATTACACAGGCGGTTCAAACCTGTTGATTGAAGTCTGCTTCAACAATTCATCATACACTTCAAATTCGACGGTGAACGGTGCAGCGGCATCAGGCAGAAACGCACACCAGCATTCAGACCTTTCATCAGGTGACGGATGTACACAAATAACTGCCCCGGGTAGTACCTATACGCAATTACCAAATATTCGTATAGTCATTAATCCGGGACCGCAACTTGGAGTCGGGCAAATCGGCAACGGTATTCCCGAAACCTATGCATTGTCACAGAACTATCCGAACCCGTTCAACCCGACAACAAAGATTAACTTTGCAATTCCGAAACAGGGACTTGTCTCTCTGAAAGTCTATGACGTTCTCGGAAGAGAAGTGGCAAACTTAGTCAATGAAGTAAAGACTGCAGGGAACTACATTGTAGATTTCGATGCAAGCACTTTCGCAAGCGGTGTTTACTTCTATAAACTGGATGTAAACGGATTCACAGATGTCAAGAGAATGATGCTTATCAAATAATCAGTGATAATAATAAGTTATTTTATACAGCCCGGATGCTTTGGTATCCGGGTTTTTTTTATAATATGGTCATAGAATTTAGTCATGGAAGGATTTGGATGATTGGTTGATTATATGATTGAGTGATTGACAAATTTTACAAACTTTACAACTTTTATATTTGTAAAATATCCTATTTTTGAAAAAGATTATTTTTTATATTACTATATGTTATTAGCAAGAGAAAATAAAATATTAAAAGATTCACTGGATATAATTGTACAAAAACTGAATCCCGAAAAAATCATACTGTTCGGTTCAAGAGCTAAAAATACAAATAATAAAAGTTCTGATTTTGATATTGCGGTTGAATCCGATAAAATTCCCGGTAAAAAAGAAATTCGGGAATTAAATGATTTAATTGAAGAAAAATCAGGATTATATACCGTGGACATTATTTTTATTGACAAAAAGGGAAATAAATTTTCTGAGATAATAAAAAAACGGGTAAAATTATTTATGAAAGAAGAATTAACGCTTAGTTTTAGTCTGCTTAAAAAAGCATATACCATATTAAAAAAAGGGGTTGAATCCGCAAAAAGTGATTTAGAAAAAGATGGTGTTATACAAAGATTTGAGTACACATTTGAACTATTATGGAAAACTATCAAAATATTTTTATTTGATGAAGGGATTATTTGTAAATCTCCGAAAGAATGTTTGAAATCAGCATTTAAATTCGGTTTAATCGAAGATGAGGAAGCATTTCTTGATATGCTTGACGACAGGAACAGAATGAGTCATTTATATTCAGAAGAAGATTCATACGATATATACCGGAATATTAAAAAAAATCACTCAAAAAATATTTTCAAAGTAATTAATAATCTTAAAAAAAATATATAATGGCAAAAATTACATTAGAACAGTTAATCAGTCAAAACCTTATTAAAGGTAAAAGAATTCTCGTAAGGGTTGATTTCAATGTCCCGCTGGACGGGAACAGAAACATTACCGATGATAAGAGAATCAGGGAATCTCTCAGAACAATAAAAGCAATAATAAAAAATGGAGGAAAGTGTATTTTAATGAGCCACCTTGGCAGACCGAAAGGTGAAAAGAATATGAAATACTCTCTGAAAGTTGTTGCGGAACATCTGGCAAAGTTGTTAGATAAAAATGTAATATTTACTGACGATTGTATAGGAGAAGGAAATCTTGAGTTGATTAATTCGATGAACGAAGGTGATGTAATGCTGCTTGAAAATCTCAGATTTTACAAGGAGGAAGAAAAGAACGATTCCGGATTTGCTGTGAAACTTGCATCTTACGGGGATATATATGTAAACGATGCTTTTGGCACCGCGCACAGGGCGCACACTTCAACTGAAGGAGTTACAAAATTTATAAATACGAGTGCAGCAGGATACCTTATGGAGAAAGAACTGAAATATTTATATTCGGCAATTGACAATCCCGAAAAACCGCTGATTGCCATTCTCGGCGGCTCGAAAATATCCGGAAAAATTGACGTGCTTGAAAATTTACTGAATGTAGCGGATAGCATATTAATCGGAGGCGGGATGATGTTCACATTTTATAAAGCAATGGGACTTGAAATAGGAAAATCAATACTCGAAGAAGATAAAATTGAACTTGCGAAAACCATAATGGATAAAGCAAAGAGTCTGAACAAAAAATTATTACTTCCTGTTGATATGATAATCGCCGATAAATTCGATTCTGAATCATCAACGAAAATGATAGTATATGATAAATTTCCCGAAAATTTAAAAGACTGGATGGGTATGGATATCGGACTGGAGACAATCAGGATATATAAGGAAGAGATTTCAAAAGGAAAAACAATAGTCTGGAACGGACCAATGGGTGTGTTTGAAATAGATAAATTTGCAATCGGTACATTTGAAATTGCAAATGCCCTTGCAGAAGCAACAGAAAAAGGAGCAATTACAATTATAGGGGGCGGTGATTCCGCATCCGCAATATCAAAAGCTGGTCTCGAAAAGAAGGTCAGCCACGTCTCTACCGGCGGTGGCGCCTCCCTCGAACTCCTGGAAGGGAAAGTGCTCCCCGGAGTTAATGCTTTAACGGATATCTGATACAGGAGACAGAAGTCAGGAATTATGAGATAGGTGTTATTTCTGAATTGGGTTTGATATAATGGCTTTTTTGTAAGAACTCAGTAATTTACTTATTTCTACCAAATATTCAAATAATTTATCTGTTGCGGCATAGCCTAAATCTTTAGCAAGTATTAGGAAATATTTTGTTTCTTCAATAGAACCTTCTGCAATATTAAAATATCTGGCTTTTTCTGCTTTTGAACTTTTTCTGTATCCTTCAACAATATTAGCAGCAATTGATATAGCGGACCTTCTGATTTGATTTGTTAAACAAAAAAGTTCCTCTTTGGGGAATGATTTGGTTAATTGATAAATGTCAAGTACAAATTTATGTGCTTTCTGCCATACAATTAAATCTTTAAAGGTTTTTGATTTTTCCAAAATATAATATATTAATTCAATTCAGATCTTTACCTAATATGTTTCTTTTTCAACTGTTCCTGACTTCTGAATTCTAACTCCTGGCTTCTGACTCCTGACTTCTGACTTCTGACTCCTTATCAATGACCGCCGCCGTGAATTCCCCTTCGCAGACGAGGTCGCCTCCGATATTGTCTTTGTAGCATTTCCCGACGAGTTTACAGAAGTTTTTTCTGAAGTAGGGCATTTCAATTTCATGGACTAACTGGTCGCCCGGTACTACAGGTTTACGGAATTTTACCTTGTCCATTGAGCCGAAAAATGCAATTTGCCTTTCAGGATGTTCCAGTACATTTAATAATAGAATACTACCGCACTGAACCATAGATTCAACTATCAAAACACCGGGCATTACGGGTTTATGCGGGAAATGCCCCTGAAAAAATGGTTCATTAAATGTAACATTCTTTATTCCCACTATTTTTCTTGCCTCCATATCAATGTCAATAATCCTGTCAATCAGAAGGAAGGGATATCTGTGCGGCATAATTTTCAAAATTGCATCTATGTCAAATACTACATTACCTTCCTTTGTCATCTGATATTTCTTTACAACTTTATTCTGGAGATACAATTTTCTCAGCATTTTGGTGAACTCAACATTTGCTTTGTGCCCCGGTCTTGCCGCCAGTATCTGACCTTTTACCGGTGCACCTATTAATGCCATATCTCCTATTAAGTCAACGACTTTATGTCTTGCCGGTTCATTTTTATATCGCAATTTCTTATTATTGAGTACACCCGAGGAGCCGAGCAGAATAGAATTATCAAGACCAAGTTTCTTTTTTAACTCTTCGAATTTTTCCGGATTGTAATCTTCGTCAACAATTACGATTGAATTTTCAATGTTTCCGCCCTTGATAAGTCCCGCATCTTTTAGTTGCTCCACCTCTTTTAAAAAACAAAAAGTTCTTGCAGGTGCAAATTCCGTTTCAAATTCTTCCTGAAGGTTAAATAACCCTGTATGCTGTACCCCGAGAGCAGGATTATTGAAATCAATTAATAATGTAATTCTGAAACTGTTTTTCAAAGGCAAAGCAACGATATCAACATTGTTTTTTTCGTCGTGGTAATGCACAGTGTCTTCGATTACAAGATAATCTCTTTTTGCTTCCTGCTCCACGATGCCGGCACTGATTAAAGTTCTGACATAATCTTTTGCACTGCCGTCCATAACAGGTGGTTCATTTGCATTCAGTTCGACAATGATATTGTCAATTTCGCATCCCATAATCGCAGCGAGAACGTGTTCAACTGTATGAACTTCAACTCCGTTTAAGGCGAGTGTAGTCCCTCTCGATATATCCGTTACGTGGTCAATATCAGCGGGGATTTCAGGCGAATTATCAAGGTCTATCCTTTTGAATTTAATACCGTAATTTTCAGGAGCAGGTCTGAATGTCATTGTTGATTTGTTGCCGGTATGAAGACCAATTCCTGATAATGAAGCGGCTTTTGAAATTGTTCTTTGCTTTTCTAACATTTTATTTCAGTTTATTTTTTATTTCTTTAATTTCTTCTTCAATCCTGGGAATTCGCTTTATATTTGCCTCTTCATGAAGAAATTCCCTCATAGGTTTTGCTCTGTAGCCCATATACATGCCGGGTTTCGTAATGGATTTTACGAGCCCGATTGCAGCTCCAAGAGTAACGTCATCACATATCCGTAGATGACCGCCTATCCCTGCTTTGCCGCCTATCATACATCTTTTCCCGATTTTTGTCGAACCCGCAATTCCCGTCTGGGCGGCTATTACAGTGTTCTCTCCGATTTCCACGTTGTGAGCAACCATTATCTGATTATCGAGTTTCACCCCTTTGCATATTTTTGTCTCGCCGATTGTCGCACGGTCTATCGTGCAGTTACTTCCTATTTCCACGTCATCTTCAATTAATACTATTCCCCGCTGGGGAATTTTCTTGTATGTCCCGTCTTCCTGCTTCGCAAATCCGAATCCGTCGCTGCCGATTACTGTTCCCGAATGAATTATAACATTGTTTCCTATTTTACAGCCATTATATATTGAGACGTTCGGGTAAATAATACAGTTATTTCCAATTTCAACATTATTCCCTATCGAGCAGTTCGGATATATTTTAGACTTAGAGCCGATTTTGACAATTTTCCCGATACTTGTATAATTTCCTATATGAACATCATCCGCAATTTCAGGGTCATCCCCTATAGAACAAAAATCCGATATACCGGAAAAATCTTCTTCTTCTTTATTAAATATTTCTATTAAATCAAGAAATGAACGATATGGGTCGCGAACTTTAATAACAGTTATGTCTTCTCTTTCAGTTCTCGGTACGAAATTTTCACTCACAAGTACTGCGCCTGCTTTTGTCGTTTCAAAATACTTTTCGTAAGCGGGATTCGATATAAAAGTAATGTCTCCTTCCGATGCGGTCTCTATTTTCCCGACAGCGTTTATTTCAAGGTCGGAATTACCGCATAAAATACCGTCAACTATTTTAACGATTTCGGAAATCTTCATTTTAATCTTTTCCTTCCAGTATCCTTTGAACTTTAAGAGTCAAATCATGTCTTTCGTTAACGAATAAGAGCAATATGCTGCTGCTTCTGTCGAAAACAAAATCATAATCGTCCCTTTTTGCAATGACTTCAATTGCTTTAAATATCTTGTCGTAAACAGGATTCATAAATTCATTCTGTTTCACGAAGTATTCACCGCCTTCACCGAATTTCTGCTGTCTGAAATTTGTTATTGATGTCTCAAAATCTTTTATTCTCTTTTCATATTCTGCCTTCATAGTTTCCGTTAATATTAAATTTTTCTTTTCGTAATCGTCTTTTATGAATTTCAGGCTGTCCTGCAACACGGTTATTTCTTTTTCCCAGTCGGAAACAAGGTTATCCAGTCTTGTTTTTGCATCACTTGCTTCCTGCATATTATCTATGATTTTCTTTGAATCTATGTAACCGACTTTGGTTTGTGAACCGGCATATGCGGGAAACAAAAGAATTGTCAGAAAGATAAACAATAATATCGTTTTTGTGATGCTTACCTGTTTTGATATCATTTTTGGAATTTACTATTTAAGTTTATCAAGGACTTTAAAAGTTAAATCTAATTCCTTGTCTCCGTACAATAAAGCACCGACAGAATCCGTTTTGTCAAATATCAGATTCATTTTCATTTCTTTCGCAAGGTCTTCAATTGCCTTTTTCACTTTCTCCTGAACGGGTTTGAACAGTTCACTTTGTTTTGAATATAATGCTTCCCTTATGGTTTGTTTGTAAGTCGTAAGGTTGTCGTCCAGACTCTGTAATTCTCTTTGCATATCGTTGATTTCCTGATTTAATGCTTTCAATTCTTCGTCGGATTTAATAACTCCTGATTCGACTTTCTGTTGTGCATCTTCATATTTGGTTTTGAAATCTTCTGCTTTTGATTTGATTTCGGTTTCCTTGGTGTTAATTGTATCCATATACGACTTCTGAATCGATTCAAGTTCGTCCATAATTTTTTTGTATTCCGGAAGTTGTTTAATTATTACTTCACTGTCAACGTAAGCAATCTTAAGAGTCTGCTGTGAGTATGTAGTTCCAGCAAGAATTACAAATGTCAAAAGCATTGTCGTTAAAACACAAAATTTCAGTTTCAATTTTTAATCTCCTTTATTTTTTATTATTAATAATTTTTTATTTTAAAATCCTCTTCCGAACTGGAAGTGGAAGAGCCATTTCGGGTCATCGTAATCTTCAAGTTTTCTGTCGAATCCGTAACCGAAATCAAATCCTATCAGTCCCACTGCCGGCAATTGGAGTCTTACACCGAATCCAACTGACCTTCTTAAATCAAACGGGTCGGTTTTAGATATATTAGACCAAACGTTCCCTGCTTCTGCGAATGCAAGAACGAAAATTGGAATCGGGTCAAGAGATAACGGATATCTCAACTCAAGGGTATATTTCAGAGCAACTTTCCCGCCTACGGGATTCAGAAAAGCATTTTTCGGACCGATATTTCTGTCGTCATAACCTCTTAAAGGAATTGTATTATATGTAAGACCGTTACCGCCCATATAAAATAATTCAGTCGGGGGAAGATATTTATCGGTTCCGAAAGGATTTACAAAGTAAAAATTAAAATTACTGTATAAAACAAGTCTTGTATTTCTTATGAGCGGTGTGTACAGTTCGGTGCTGAATTCGTTCTTAATGAAATTCATATTACCCGGAAGGAAAGGACCTCCGGCTAATTCCGTTGTATTGGATATTTTTGTTCCGGTAAGCGGGAAGTATGGGTCAAATACCGATGAGCGCATTATAGTCTGACTCAGACTAACCTGAGTTTTAAGTCCCGTCTGATAATAATCACCGCCGTCTATAACATTAGTGCTCTGGTATTTTACTGCCCAGCTGCCCCGGAAATAATCATCAGGCCATTTTAACCTGCGTCCGATATTCAGAATCACACCTGTTTCTCTCACATCGTAATAATAGGTCTGCCGCGTATCATACAAGTTAAGTCCGAGTAATGTCGGCGTATCAAACAGCCACGGCTCTGTAAAACCTATATTGAAAGTTCTGTATGTTCCGCCCTCTCCGAATTGCCATGTGAAATTTAATATCTGCCCGCCTCCGCCTTTGAAAGGTTCGGTAATTTCAAAATTATTGAATGTCAGACCGAGTGCTCCTGTCATTCCGTAAGAAGCGCTGTATCCTACGGAGGCATTGAACTGGTCTGAAGAACGTTCCGATACTAAATATTTTAAATTAACGGTTGAATCGTTTTCAAGGGAAATATCCTGCCCGAGTGTTTCGGAATTAAAGTAATTCAGTGCATTTAACTGCTGAAGACTTCTTTTTAAATTGCTTCTGTTGAAATAATCGCCCGGTATGGTGTATAATTCACGTCTTATTACCTTATCTTTTGTTTTATCATTCCCTTCAAATGAAATCAATCCGAGTCTGAACTGCCTGTTTTCCTCTATTGTAATGAGTATATTGACTTTGTTGCCGTTTACAATTTCGTTATCGTCAAGAGTTGCATTATATGCAAGATAGCCGTTGTCATAGTATAATGTACTTATATCCGTTTCGTCTTCATTACCGTAAAGATTATAAGTTAATTTTGTGTAATTATATTTATCGCCCTTTTTAATATCGAGTCTTTCATAGAGCAGGGAATCGGGATAGAGTTTATTGCCCGAGAATTTTATTTCATTTATATAATACAGCGGACCTTCGGTTACTTTTACAAGTATATCAACATCTTCCTTATTAACGGATAATTTCAAATTTATATCGGTTACTTCTGCATCTTTATAACCGTTTTCTTTATAATAGTTCACGATTAATTTTTTATCCTCTTCAAGAACGTTTTTGTCCAGTGTGGCACCGTCCCAGAATTTCCACCACACTTTCTCTGAGGTTTCCATCTGTTTTCTTAACTTCGAGGATGAAATATATTTGTTCCCGCTGAATTTTATGTTCCGTACAGTTACTTCTGCCCCCTCTTTAATCTTAATTCTTATTTTCGCTTCATTGCTGGATGATATTAATTTATCAACTGTTACTTCTGCCATTGAATATCCTTCGGATTCATAATATTTCTTCAGATTATATTCAATATCTTTCAGTTTTTGTTCGCTGACAACTTCGCCTTTAACAAGTCCTATCATTTCTTCGAGATCTTCATCTGAATATTCATCATTTCCCGTGATTTCAATACTTTCAATTCTCGGCAGTTCTTCAACTTCAATTTTCAGAAAAATTTCACTTGCAACTTTTTTTTCGACATAAATTTTGATATCGGAGAATAAACCCATAGCCCATAATTTATTAATGGCATCCCTTGTTTCGTCCGAGGGAATGCTGATTTCCATTCCGATTCTCAGACCTGAATATGCCACGATAGTTTTTGCGTCGTAAGTTTTATTGCCGGAAACGGTTATGTCACGGATTTTATATATCACCGGCTGGGCAAAAACTATACTGCAGGATAAAGCGGTTAAAAAAATAATTAATATTAATTTTAACTGAAATTTCATTTTTTACTTTTTGTTTTTTTTGAAATAATCTGTTCGCTCGTCATTCCGAATCTTCTTTCGCGGTTCTGGTATTCACTTATTGCTTTGTACAGGTGTTCCCTTCTGAAATCAGGCCAGAATATATTATCAATATAAATTTCAGTATATGCAAGCTGCCATATAAGGAAATTGCTGATTCTGTATTCGCCTCCTGTTCTTATCATTAAATCCGGGTCGGGAATATCTTTCGTCGCAAGGTAACCGGAAAAAGTTTTTTCCGTAATATCGCCGGATTTTATTTTGCCCGTTTTCAGGTCATCATACATATTTTTTACTGCTTTCAGTATATCCCATCTGCCGCTGTAATTCAGTGCTAAATTCAATGTCATTAATTTATTATCGGCTGTCTTCTGTATCGCTTCGAGTAATTCATTTTTTACTTTTATCGGTAAAGTGTTAAGGTCTCCTGTTGTTATTAATTTGACGTTATTTTCGTGCAACCTGTCCGTTTCATCCTTAAGAGCTTTTATAAGCAGTTTCATCAGGACCGTGACTTCAGATTTCGGTCTTTTCCAGTTTTCCGTGGAAAATGTATATAGAGTGAGAAATTTCACACCAAGCTGTCCGCAGGCTTCTACGGTATCACGGACGGATGTAACTCCCTGTCTGTGTCCGAAAACACGTGAATATCCCTTCGCACGCGCCCATCTGCCGTTGCCGTCCATTATTATGGCAATGTGTTTCGGTATTTCGCCTGACTTTTTAAGTTCTTCCTGAATCTGTTTGTCTTTTTTATTTGGTTCTATCAATTTTTATACTGTTTTATTTCATCCAAGTTTCATTGCAGAGCGAACTTCCTGCATTGTAGATTCTGCCGTTTTTCTCGCTTTCTTTTCACCGTCAATGAGTATTTCGAGTATTTGGTCTTTTTCCTTTTCTAGTTTTTTCCTCTTTTCCAGGACAGGAGCGAAAAAATTAATAATTTTTTGAGAAATATTCATCTTGCAATCGGAGCACCCTAATTTCCCGCTCGTACAGCCCAAATAGATTTCATCTGTCTCTTCCGGATTGAATTTTTTGTGATATGTGTATATTCTGCATATCTCCGGGTGTCCTTTGTCGCCTTTCCGCAGTTTCTGCGGGTCGGTGTATGCTTTCTTGATTTTATTTTTTATTGTTTCGGCATCATCTGAAATTAAAATTGTATTTCCGAGAGTTTTGCTCATTTTTGCATCGCCTTCCAGCCCGGGAAGTCTTGCAAATCCCGTTAACTTTGGTGCGGGAATGGGAAATATTTTCCTGCCTTCTTCAAGTTCATAATACTGATTGAATAATCCCGCTATGTGACGTGTGATTTCTATATGAGGTAACTGGTCTTCTCCTACAGGGACTAATTCGCCTTTGTATAATAATATGTCGGATGCCTGTAATACGGGATATCCGAGATGCCCGTATGAAATGCTATTCAGATTCAAATCCCTGATTTGTTCTTTCAGGGACGGATTCTTTTCAAGTCTTGCTTTTGTAATCAGCATTGAAAAAATCAAAAACAATTCCGTATGCTCTTTTATTTTCGACTGACGGAATATCGGTGATTCTTCGGGATTTATTCCGCAGGCAATCCAGTCAATTATCATTTCTATTGTATTACCGAAAATTTCGGAAGTATCAAGATTCGTTGTTAATGCGTGGTAGTCGGCGATAAGATGATAATTCTTGTAATCTCTCTGCAGACTGACCCAGTTTTCAAGTGCACCTGAATAATGTCCTATGTGAAGTTTACCCGTTGGTCTCATACCGGATAATATTACTTTTTTACCTGCAGTCATTTAATGGTATCCGTTTTAATTCTGAAAATTTTTTCGCCCGGTTTTGTCATTTTATATTTTTCGCGGGCGACCTGTTCAATCTTTTTACCCGATTCTTGTAATTCCTGAATTTCAGTTTTGTATTCTGCAGATTTAAGGGAATCATTATAAATCAATTTCTGAATTGTTTTGTTTTCTTTATCCAGTTTTTTCATTTCAAAAAATCCGGTATCTCCGAAAAAAGCCATGTAAAGTGAAATACAGAATAATATGAATATGATTATTAAAAATTTATTGTATTTGAATATTCTAAGAATCTTGATTAATATTGTATTCTTTTTCTCTCCGCTGTTCAATTGTTTGCGTATTTATTTAATGATAAATTTATTATTTGTTCTATAAGTTTATTGAAATCTATACCTGCTGCTTTTAAGGATTTAGGAACGAGGGACAGGGATGTCATTCCGGGAAGTGTATTGACCTCAAGGCAGTATGCCGTATTATCATCTGTCAGAATAAAATCAACTCTTGAATATATTTCGCAATCAAGTGCCCTGTGTGCTTTAAGCCCTGTTCCTTTAACATTATCTGCGGTTTCAGAGGATATTTCTGCCGGACATATATATTCCGTCATACCCGGAGTATATTTATGATAATAATCGTAATATCCGTCTTTAGGACGTATCTCAATAACAGGATATGTAAGGTTATCCAAAACCGCAACGGTAATTTCTTTACCTTTGATATACTTCTCGATTAAAATTTTATCGGAATATTTGAATGCAAGTCTTATTGCTTCTTCCATCGAATTTCCTTTAAAATCGTATAAAATAGTCAGACCAACCGTGCTGCCTTCATCACAGGGCTTTACGACGAGAGGCAGACCAAAAGTCGCATTAATCTTTTCGGTTAACAATACGGTATTTATATCGTCGTTTTTTTTCAATGAGAACCAGTCGGGAGTAAGGATGCCGTTTTGTTTAAAAATGATTTTCGAAAAGTCTTTGTCAATTGCAATTACGGAAGAGACAACACCTGAACCTGTATATTTTATTCCGCGTGAATCAAGTATTGCCTGAATCCTGCCGTCCTCACCGAATTTACCGTGCAAACCTATGAAAGCAATATCAATATTATCAAAGATATCTGAATTAAAACAGGAGAGTATATTTTTATAGGATTTTATCCTTAAATCCTGAAGTGAATGAACGTCAGGATAAATCTGAGATACATTATCTTTAAAAATTGTTTCCTCGGGAACTTTTTCTGCTCCGTACACCGGGTCAACAACAATGACACTATGTCCGTTTTCACGAAGAGCTTTTAAAATACTTCTTCCTGAACTTAACGATACTTCTCTTTCCGCGGATATACCGCCTGTTATTAATGCAATATTCAATTTTAAAAAAATATAAACAATAATATACTTATTTCATATTTCTTTTAAAATAATTATTTTTATCCATTATTGGTTAAACTATTGAAAAATCATTTTCTTTTATAAAAAAACCGTACAATGAGAATAGAACAAACTGATGTAATTGAAAAGGCGGACCTTCATCTTCATACTGAATATTCCGACGGGAAATATTCAGTTCCTGAACTGATTAAGTTACTGAAGCAAAATAATATTAAAGTATTTAGCATTACAGACCACGATACCATTGACGGAATATATGAACTGAAAAAATTAATAAAAGACAATGAAATAAAATACATCCCCGGGATAGAATTCAGTACTGAATATGACGGCAGGGAGGTTCACATACTGGCTTATAATATTGACTATGAAAATTATATTTTTAAAGAACACGTAATAAAATTCCGTAAGAACAGGATTGACCGTATTTTAAAAATTATTGATAAACTCAATTATCTCGGTTTAAAATTTCTTCCCGATGACTTCTTTAGGTATTTTAAAAATACTAGAGCAGTCGGAAGACCGCATGTTGCTGAATACATACATAAACTCGGATATGTTAAATCATATCAGGATGCGTTTAACAAATACATAGGTGATTTTAAAGTTGCTTTTTATAAGAAGAACAGTCCGGATACACTGAAAATGTTAAAATTAATAAGAGAAACAGGCGGAATTTCAGTTCTCGCACATCCCGGTAAAAATTTTTTATGGAGCAAGATGGATATATTGCTTAAGGCAGGTCTGGAGGGAATCGAAATATATCATCCGACACATAAATCCGATAAGGCAAGAAAATTTGAAAAATTTGCGATTGAAAATAATCTTTTTATGACAGGCGGTTCCGACTTTCATGGATTAACGGAAGATGAAACCTGCAATATCGGAAAAATTTTTATTGATATTAAAAAAGTAAAATTTTTAAATAATATAAACGAATGAAAAAAGTCGAAGGTAACAGCATTACAGTAAATAAAGATAAAAGGATTGCAATTATTGCAAGTAAATTCAATAAGCAAATAGTTGAAAGATTAATAAAGGGAGCAGTTGAGGGTTTAAAGGCAAGCGGATTCGATGATTCGAGGATAGATTTAATATATGTTCCGGGTGCTTACGAAATTCCTTTATGCTTCAAGGCGTTATGTCTGTCGGTAAAAAATTATTCGGGAATAATAACACTGGGTTGCGTGATAAAAGGAGATACCGCCCATTTCGAATACGTTGCAGGACCCGTAGCGCATAATTTGAATCTGCTTTCATCTGAATATAAAATGCCGCACGGGTTCGGAGTGTTAACTGTATATGATGCCCGGCAGGCATTTGAAAGAAGCGGGGATAATCCTCCCGACAAAGAAAACAACAAGGGATACGAAGCAGCAGTTGTTATGCTGGAAATGATGGATTTAATGGAAAAATTGTGATGGAATAATTCACTTCTCTCCGAGCTTCGGCTTGTGGGAGTTAACCTCATTCTTCCCTGTCCCAAGAAGGAACCTTGGAAGAAGTAAGAAGTTTTTTAATATGGAATTTCATCCCTGACATCCGAAATCACTTTCAGCATATCATTGTGAATAAGACCGTTTGTTCCGAGAATTTCCTTTTCGTAAACTGAATATTCATTTCCCTGAAAATTTGTAATCTTCCCGCCTGCTTCTTTAAGAATCAGATAACCCGCTGCCGTATCCCAAGGGTTTAAATTATATTCCCAGAATCCGTCGAACCTTCCGCAGGCTGTCCAGCAAAGGTCTAATGCCGCTGAACCGAGTCGCCTGATAGGTATGTCTTGGTTTACGAATTTGGCAAATACTTCGACAGGTTTGTTCGGATTTCCGCTTGTATCGTAAGGAAAACCTGTTACAAGCAGAGATTTATGTAAATTATTTTCCTTTGAAACTTTTATCGGTTTATCATTTAAAAAACTTCCTTTGTTTTTTTCTGCAAAAAATTTCTCGCCCGATAAAGGATTATAAACAAGTCCCAATTCGATAATCCTGTTAATTTCCACTCCAATTGACACGCAGCACAGCGGGATTGAATGAGCGTAATTTATAGTCCCGTCTATCGGGTCTATAATCCATTTCGCATTATCACCGGAATTCAGTGCTCCGATTTCTTCCGATAAAATACTGTGTTCCGGGAATTCGGATTTAATAATCTCAATAATTTTCGATTCGGATTTTTTATCAACTTCCGTAACCAGATTTGAAATTATATCTTTACTTTCAATTTCGAATTCCTTTTCGAAATATGATTTTAATATTTTACCCGATTCAAATGCCGCTTTAAATAATATTTCTTTTAATTTATGCATATTTGTATTTTAATCTTTAAGAGAAATTTCGAGTCCGTCATAAGCAAGTTGGATATTTTCCGGCAGTTCTGAATTAATTTCATTGTGCATCAAATCGTGAGTTATGTGGGTTAAATATGTCTGCTTCGGTTTAAACAACTCTGCAATTCCGACTGCCTGTTCAAGATTGAAATGTGTGGGATGAGGTCTGAGCCTTAATGCGTTTATAATAAGTAAATCAAGATTATCGAATTTTACGTATTCCTCTTCAGGAATAAAACTGCAATCCGTTAGATAGGCAAAATTTCCGATTCTGTAACCGAATATTTTTATCCTGCCGTGAAGGACTTCAACCGGAGTTATTCCGGTTTTACGGAAATAGAACTTTTTATTTTCAATAATTTTTAAGTTTATGAGCGGAACGCATTTGTGCATTATAAGTTCTTTATCGGTTATATATCTGAAAGTTTTCAGTATTTCATCAAGCGTATCTTTTCTTCCGTAAACGTCAATATATTTATTAAGTCTCTGATTTATCTGACGTAAGTCATCCATTCCGAAAATATGGTCTGCATGATGATGTGTGAAAAGAACTGCATCAACGTCAGTTTTGTTATTGTCAAGCATTTGCCTTCGGAAATCAATAGAAGTGTCAATTAATATTTTTGAATCACCCGTCTCTACATATACCGATGCTCTCAGTCTTTTATCTTTTATATTTTCCGATGTGCAGGTTTTACATTTACATCCGATAACCGGGACACCCTGCGAAGTGCCCGAACCTAAAACTGTAATTTTCATAATTTTTAAACAAACGACTGATTATCAATTAATTCCCTTATCGCGGGTTTAATATAAATTTCTTCCGTGTTCAGTTCCGAAAGATTCTTCAGCAGGAAACCAATTTTTTTTTCCTGACTGAGATTTTTATTCAATAAAAGTATTTTCTGTTCTCTTAAAAGGCAGAAACCGCCTTTGAAATTTCCTTTTTCAGTTCTGACCTTAAATCCTATTTTTCCGTAAATTTCGATGAGTTCCCTGATTAATGTTTCCTTTTTTTCATCAGGCGTTTTAGACTGTATTTTTCTTATTACTCTTGCCAATTTTATTCTTTAATGATGTCATCTTCTTCGTGCATAATATACTTGTATGCATAGTCTTTGTTCTCCTTGTCGGCTTCTTCAAGTTCGGCTTTTGTTTTTTTCAAAGGTTTGAATATTGAAATTACAATAATCGTATAATAACAAAGCATAGCAATCCAAGGAACACCTTTCAGCAAACCAATCCGCTCGCCGAAGACCAGAAGTTTCTGTTCGTATTCATAAGGGTCTTCAAGGTACATTAAATAAAATTTGAAATCGAGATAGCAACTGTAAAATTCGACCGGTGAGAAAACAAAAAATAAAATTGCCGATACCAGCAGCCAGACATTCTCACGGTAATTTACTTTGTAGTTAATTAAAAATAAAATTGCCGATATGAATACAATAAAATATGATACGATTATTACTAACGAAGAATATGAAATAAATTTAAAAATTAAACTTAACTCCACCGGCAATAAAAAAGACTTGAAATTGAATTCGTCAAAATTCAGCAGTTCATTGCCTATAATAAACCTGATATTTATTGCTCCCAGATACGCTATACCCGAAAAAATTAAAATAGTCAGCCAGAATTTCGAACCTTTACTCACCAGTATGATTAATTAGTAATTAAATATAAAATTATTCATAAAATTGACGAAAATCAATTTATTAAATTTAAAAGTTTATGGAGTAATAAAGTTTACATCGGAAGTTCAGTTTAAATATAAAGGGTGATGTTAAAAAATTGACATAAATCAAATTCAAAATGAACCCTAAAGAATGCATAAGTGTTAAAATATATATGGATATTAACATTTAATAATCTGTATAAAAATATTAACTTGTTAAATAAATAAAATTCTTAAATCTAATGCAGGATAAAATTAAAGAAATACTGGGAAAAATTAATGAACCGTATATAAATTCCGGATTTAATCATCAGGAACTTCTGAAAAAAATCAGTTTAAACGGGGATAAACTATATCTGAAACTCGGAATAACGGATGTAAATAAAGATAGAAACAAAGAAATTAAAAATTTAATTTCAGCGGAAATCAAAAAAGAAATTAAAGAAATAAAAGAAACAGAAATTGAATTCGTTCTCGGAATTCTAAGCCATAAAAGTCATCAGAAGGATATGATAATAAGCGGAGTGAAGAATACAATTGCCGTTGCTTCCGGCAAGGGCGGAGTAGGGAAGTCGACGGTGGCAGTTAATCTTGCCATGGCACTTGTTATGGAAGGTGCTTCCGTCGGATTGATTGATGCTGATATTTACGGACCTTCTATTCCGATGATGTTAAATATAAGCAAGCGACCCGAAGTCGAAAAAATAAACGGAAGAAATATGCTTGTCCCTGTTGAAAAATACGGATTGAAAGTCATGTCTATCGGGTTACTCGTGGATTCAAATACGGCTGTCGTGTGGCGCGGACCAATGGCTTCAAGTGCTTTAAAACAATTTATGAGTGATACCGACTGGGGCGAACTCGATTATTTACTTTTTGATATGCCTCCCGGAACAGGCGATATACAATTAACTTTAAGTCAGACAATACCATTAACAGGTGCAATAATAGTTACTACTCCGCAGGAAATATCACTTGCGGACGCAAGAAAAGGTCAATCTATGTTTGAAAAGGTAAATGTTTCTACGGTCGGTGTTATAGAAAATATGAGTTATTTTCTTAAACCGGACGGTACCAAAGAATACATTTTCGGACAGGGCGGCGGAAAAAAGATGCATGACGAAACGGGTATTCCACTTCTTGGCGAAATACCAATAAATACTAAAATCAGAGAGCAGGGTGATATGGGAACTCCTATTGTCTATTCGATGCCTGAAGAAAATGAATCGAAAATATTCAGAAATATTTCAAAAAATCTTATTCTCGAACTGAATAAATTAAATTTAAACAGACCCGAAAATCAAAATCTTGAAATTATAGAGGAAGGTTAATTATGCAATCTGTAACAGTAGATGATGTAAAAAAAGTACTCGAAAAAGTAAGACCTTACTTGCAGCAGGACGGCGGTGACGTTGAAGTAATTAATGTAACTGATGATAATATCGTGGAAGTGAGATTGCTTGGTGCTTGTAAAGGATGTCCGATGAGTATGATGACACTCCGGGCAGGAATCGAGAGAATTATAATGCTCGAGCTGCCTGATGTTAAAAGAGTGGAATCGGTAAATTAGGAGAAATTTTCAGGTTTACCGATATCTTTAAATTTAGAATTACCCGCATCATATCCTGATATAATGTATCCTCTTTTAATTAAATTTAGATACACATCTATTATATCAATAAAACCTTTTTCCCTGACAATCCCGAAAAATTTTTCTGATATAATATGAACGCCGTTAAAAGCAAAATCTGAATCTGATTCTGCCCCTGTTTCGCTTCTTGAAACCAGATTCATAAACTTGTTAAATCTCAAATACCTCGATGTTTTTCTTCGCTGAATAAGGATTGTAACAAAATTATTTCTTCTTTCGTGAAAGTCTATTATTTTTCTGAAGTTGAAGTCGGTTTCAATGTCTGTATTTAATATTATTGAATTTTCATTTTGTCTTAATATATTCCCGGCATTTATTATCCCGCCTCCCGTCCCAAGTATTTTTTCTTCCTTAAGCAGAGTTATTCTGATTCCGTAGTCATTTTTTTCAAAATGTCCGAACATCTTATCCGACTGATGATGTGTATTAATAACAATTTCGTTTACTCCGCACTTCATAAGTTTCTCAATCTGATATTCTATCAGCAGTTTTCCCTTATATTCAACAAGTGCTTTCGGAATATCTTCGGTTAATTTGCCGAGACGAGTACCAAAACCTGCTGCGAGTATCATTCCTTTCATATTACAAAATATTAAATGAACTTAATAAAAAAAATCTATTTAATATTTTGATTTAAGTTAATTACTTAAATATTGTATCCTGAAGGAAAGTTATAAGTTTAGGTATTAAATTTCGAAAGAGAATTGAATTTTTAAATATGTTTATAAGTTGTAATTTATATATTATGCTTACAAGACAAAAAGAAAAAGAATATTCAAACGATTTTTTTAAAAATGAAATCAAGCGTCTGCGCCGGGAACTGAACGCGGTAATTCTTGTGCATTTCTATCAGGAACCGGAAATTCAAGATTTAGCGGATTATATCGGAGACAGTTTGCAGTTATCTCAGGAGGCAGCAAAAACAGATGCGGAAGTTATTGTATTCGCAGGGGTACATTTTATGGCGGAGACGGCAAAGATTTTAAATCCTGCAAAAAAGGTATTACTGCCCGATTTAGACGCAGGATGTTCTCTTGCGGAAGGATGCCCTGCCCACCTGCTTGAAAAATTCAAGGAAAAATATCCGGGATATGTTGTAGTAACGTATATAAACAGTACGGCTGAAGTAAAAGCAATTTCTGATTATATCTGCACATCATCCAATGCCGAAAAAATTGTTAAGAGTTTACCCGCGGATACCGGTATAATTTTTGCCCCGGACAGAAATTTAGGCAAATACTTAATTAAAAAGACCGGGCGTGATATGGTATTGTGGCAGGGTTCCTGTATCGTACACGAGACTTTCAGTGAGAGAAAAATAATTAAATTAAAACTTGAAAATCCGGATGCATTATTAATTGCACATCCCGAATGCGAAGAAACAATTCTTGATAAATCGGATTTCATCGGTTCTACAAGCGCTTTATTAAAATTTGTTGTAAATAATTCTGCAAATAAATTTATAGTAGCTACTGAACCGGGTATAATCAATCAGATGAAAAAGAAAGCAAGCGGGAAAATATTTATTGAAGCACCGCCTGAAACGGGATGTTCCTGTAATGAATGTCCTTATATGAGACTGAACACTCTTGAAAAATTATATAAATGTATGAAAGACGGAAAGCCGGAAATAAATATAGACGAGGAGCTGAGAATAAATGCACTGCTGCCGATACAAAGAATGCTGGATTTGAGTTGAGATGTATAAACCGTTGCAAAAGACGGAGCAGGGGAATGAGAAAGAAACTTCATTTAAAAAACTTTCAGACCTGTTAAATAAGCCGGATTCTGTGACCCTCATCAAAAGGGATAACGACCATTTATCTTAGATTTACGTTACCGTAAATCTTTTTGCGGCTTACCCGAAGAGTGTAAAAAGCGAGCAGCACTTAAACTCTTCTTACTTAGCCTTGCTCCGGACGGGGTTTTTCAATCTCAGAAATTACTTTCTGAATGGTAGGCTCTTAACCTGCCGTTTCACCTTTATTCCGGCACGTAACCGGAAAAGTTTGCTTTTCTGTGACACTTTCCGTAACCGGCTCTGTTTCAGAACCGGTCCCCGGGCTTTTCACCCGGCGTCCCTGCTCCTGTGGAGTCCGGACTTTCCTCACCTCCCCGCTCAGGGGATAGCGCGATCGTCTATAACAGGTCTGAAAGTAAATTTAAAGAACTTGTTTATAAATCTTTTATCAATGATTCGTCTATGAGTATTCTGCCGCAGGACTGACAGGTGTACATCTTCTGTGACATCCTTATTTCGATTGCTCTTTGCGGCGGAACCGAATTGTAACAACCGCTGCAGTTACCTTTGCGGACTATTCCCAGTGCTTCTCCTTTATATGAACTGTTTATTCTTTCATATAATGTTTTTGTTTCGTAATCCAGTTTTGAAATTAATTTCTTTCGCTCGCTGTTTAATCCGCTTTCTTCTTCCTTGAACTGTTCATTCAGTTCGTCAAGTTGTTCCTGACTTTCATCCCGCTTTTCTTCATATTCATTTAATTTATCTTCATTTGTTTCAATATCGTTCTCAAGGTCATCAGTTAATGTCTCAATTTCTTTTAATCTTGATTCATTTCTGTCGAGTATTTCAAAACATTCGTCTATCATTTTTGATATTTCATCATATTCCCTGTTGTTTCGTACATTATATTTTTGCTCATCGAGTTTATTCGCTTTGTCTTCAATAGTTTTGTTGTCTTTTATGATTTTCTTCTCTTCGGCTCTCATTATGTCCAGATTGGATTTGTCTTCTGAAATTCTTTCTTCCAGTTCTTCAATTTTTTCGTCCAGTTCTTCTATTCTTTCAGGCAAATCACCTTTTTCTTCTTCTATTTCTGCGAGTTCCTTGTCTATTTTCTTTAGTTCGTACAGAAGTCTCAGTACTGATGATAAATCACTGTCAGAGGTTATATTGTCATCATAATACTCTATTATTCTCGACCCCCCGTTTTCCAGTTCCGATTTTTCATTCGTCTCATCCGCAATGTTTTGTTCTTTAATTGAATTATCCATTTTATATTTTTTTAAATATTATTTTATTTTTAAAAACTGAAATGATAAGACTGCAGTTTGCTTTCTCTGCGAGCAATTCGAGATTTTTATCTGCTTCAATTTTGTCCGTAAGTATTATTTCCTTAATATTCATATTGAATGAGGTTTCGCCGATATCAGTTTCTTTCCTTATTTCCGAAATCAACTTGTTGAATTTTACTGCTCTTGCAAATTTTACTTTTACTACTGCCGGTTCTTTCATTCTTCTGCCGAATTTGTAGACTTCGTATGCGACTTCTTCGTAAGGATGATGCTCAAGCAGAGCGTTGATTACTTTATTAACAGATTTAATTTCACACTCCATTTCCAGTTTGATTTCTTCAGCAAATGTGATTTTTCCGGTTTGACCTTTGAAAGGTTTTGAGCCGGATAAAGGTCTGTATGTCCCGAGCCCTTTTGTTCTGAATGAGCACAAATCATATTTACCGATTCTGCCTGCACCGGCATTTCCGAGTTCGAATGTTAATTTGTCAACATATTCGAGCGGGACATAAGTGACTACTTTCAACCTGCTTTCAAAGTGAAATTTCAGAGGTGTAACTGATGAAATCTGAAAATTTTTAAGGATTCTTAATGGTTTGAAATCTGCTGCGCTTATCATATATTATACAAAAAAAAATGTATCCTTTTGAGATACACTTTAAAAATTCCTTTGAGTCAATAAGTGTTTGATGCTTTTTCTATTTAAATTCGAACTGCTACTTAGCATATCATAATATAATTCGAATTTAAAATAAATGCAAGATAATTTTTTATTAGATGGATAATTTTTTAAATATTTGCTTCATAGGTTTTACGTTCTGAAGTATGTAAAAATGTATGGCAGGTACATTATTATTTAGAAGTTCTTCTACCTGTTTAACCGTCCAGTTTATTCCGATTTCCTGAGTGAATGCGGCATCCGCTTTCATAATTTCTTCCGCAAGTTCATCCGGTATATCAATAAAGAAATCCTTTGGTAAACTTGTAAGCTGATGTTTCTTTGTGAGTACCTTCAAGCCGGGAATTACGGGGACATTGATTCCGGACTCCCTGCAGAGTTTTACAAAATTGAAATAATTTTCGTTTTTAAAAAACATTTGTGTCACAATATAATCCGCACCGGTTTCTATTTTGTTATTAAGAAACTGTATGTCAACTTTCAGATTCGGTGATTCAAAATGTTTTTCAGGATATCCGCCTACCCCAATACAGAAGTCGGTGGAAACAGCATCAAGTAAATCATCTTCAAGATATTTTCCTGAATTCATTTTAACAATTTGTCTGACAAGGTCAACGGTAAAATTATTGCTTGATTTACCGAGCGGAACAGGCTTTTTATAATTGGTATCGTCTCCTCTTACCGCAAGGATGTTTTCTATTCCCAGATAATTCAGTTCAATTAATGCATCTTCCGTTTCTTCTTTTGTAAATCCCCTGCACAAAAGATGCGGGACAGTATCAATATTATATCTGTTTTTTATTGCCGCGCATATTCCGATTGTTCCCGGTCTTTTCCGTTTTATTTTCTTTTTGATTCCCTCGGCAGTTTCTTCATAATCAACTTCAGCAGCGTGAGAAGTAACATCAATAAACGGTGGATTGTAACTGATTAATTCGTCAATCACGGAAAATAATCCGTTTATATCACCGCCGCGTAAGGGCGGAATAATTTCAAAACTAATTATCGGTGAAGCCGCTTTATCAAGATGTTCTGTTACTTTCATTTCTATTCGGAAATTGTTTTTACTGAGGGTTTAAAGTTGTTGCCGTTGCTTGTGAGTACTTTATTTTCAAGTGTATTTATATTGACTTTCCCGATATAAAATTTACCTGATTTCTCTGCATCATATATGATAGTCTCGTTGTCAAGCCATACAAAAGTGCCTATATTCGAACCGGAAATTTTTAAATCTGTCTTTTCCGTACCGTCGTATTTCATATAATATAATTTTACATTTTCATTTTCGATGCTGACAAATCCGATATATTGGGCATTCGGAGAAAATTTCGGCTGGTTGGTGCTTTTTAAATCTTTTGTAAGATTTGTTTCAACTCCTTCTTCGTATACGTAGATTGAACCGTTTAAATTCTTGTCAAAACTTGAATATACAATTTTTCCCGCATCGTAGGAAATATCAGGAAACATATTTGCGTTTTTGTTTTTACTGACTGAATATAATGCGTCTTCTGATGTATCCTGTAAATCATACATCATTATGGCTTTACCTTCTTCCGTTAGCATCGAAAAGCCGAGCCATCTTCCGTCATTGGAAAGTGTCTGCTGATTTGCATATTCTGTAACACCCATAAGATATATCTCTGGGTCGCCGAATAAAATTACATATACTGTAAGTAATCCGTCCATATCGGAGTTGAAAAGCAAGCCGTCATCTTCATAAGTGAAAATCGGATTGGTTCCGTCCGTAATATATGTTACTTCGGGTTCACCGCTTGTGAAAATATCCGATATTACATATACTGAAGACTCGGAATAATCATCTTCGGTATAAAAAGTAATTTTTGTTCCGTCGGTTGACCACTTCGGATAAATACAGTGCGTGGGCTTGTCTGTTAACTGTCTCTTATCATTTCCGTTTTCATCCATAATGAAAATCTGAAAATACCCGCTTGAAGTATTATCGGATGAGTACGCGATGTATTTCTTGTCTTGACCGAACATAATTTTCGGTATAATTATAAACAATAAAATTAATATTAATATTTTTTTCATCATTACATTTTTAAATTAATTCTACTATAATAAGAAAACTTAAATTTTAAAAAAAGTGATTTCATTATCCTATTATTTTACTATATGATAGACGAAACATTTAAAGCAAAACTTGAGAAGGAAATTAAAATTAAAGCGGTTCGCAGCAGCGGAAAAGGCGGACAGAATGTTAATAAGGTATCAAGTAAGATTGAACTGATTTTCGACGTTAATAGTTCACTTCTTTTAACTGAAGAGCAGAAACGGATCATTCTGGAGAAAAACATCACTGATAAAAAAGGATGTATCCGGATAACATCACAGATAAGCAGGTCGCAGAACTTAAATAAAGAAGATGCAATAGACAAATTAATGATGCTGATAAAAAAATCAGTAAAAATTCCGCGTAAGAGATTAAAGACCAAACCGACAAAAATCTCCAAAGAAGACAGATTGAAGTGGAAAAAAATAATTTCGGAAAAAAAGAAGATGAGAAAATTTAAAACAGATGAGACTTGAAGTTATAAAACCTGAAATATTTAGTAAGTACAAAGATGTGTTTTGTGCTGTCAGTACAAGGATAGGAGGAGTATCTGAAATGTTCTATGATTTAAATTTAAGTTACAGGGTCGGTGATTCAAATGAAAATGTTAGAATGAACAGAAAAATATTTTTCAATTATCTGAAAATTGATGAATCGCGACTTGTTTTTCAAAATCAGATACACGGCAGTAATTCTTTTTATACTGAAAAATCGGCATTTATTATAAATAATGATGCACTCTACACTGATAAGAGAAATCTCTACCTGTGTCTGACAATTGCGGACTGTCTGCCGGTTTTTTTATACCATCCCGGCGGAATAATTGCCGCGATACATTCCGGCTGGAGGGGCAGTCACCTGCAAATTGCTTATAAAACCGTTATAAAAATATGTAAGCATTTTGCCTTTGATGCATCGGAACTTACTGCCTATATAGGACCCGGATTATCGGCAGAAAATTTTGAAGTTGGTAGGGAAGTAGCGGAATTATTCGACAGGGATGTTATCAGAAACCGTGAAGGTAAATATTTCTTTGACAACAAACTTGAAAATAAGAATCAACTGGTGAAAGCAGGAGTTAAGGAAATTAATATCGAAGTTTCGGAATACTGTACCTTTAAAGAAAAAAAATTATTTCATTCATACCGGAGGGATGGAAACAGAGCGGGACGCATGCTTGGTCTAATCGGGTTAAGGGGATAATTTTTTGCAGTCTGTGATGTGCTCACGACTTCTGTGATTTACTTATATTATTTTTCTTAAGAATTTTCAAGGTGAATGCAGTTATTAAAAACATAAAGACCGCACCGGTTATGAAAGGTGCATGATAACTGATTTTTTCAAATACGAATCCGCCCCAAACAGGACCGAAAAATCTTGCGAGGGAACCCAGTGACTGATTAATTCCGAGCACAGACCCTTGTCCCTCCCTGCCCGTATTTTTCGAAATCAAACCAAGCGTCATGGGAATATTAATACCGTTTCCGAATGAGAGAATTGCAAGAACGACGAGAAGCATCGGAACGGAAACAGAAAATGGTATAAAAAACAGTCCGATACCCGAGATAATATTTCCGATTATGAGAGACAGTTCTTCACCTAGTAAATTCTTAAAATATTTAATCAGTGTCAACTGCACAATTGCGGAAACAACGCCGAGGAAAGACATAAGAAACCCCACTTCCTGCTGATTAAGATTTAATCCTGCAGGTCTCTCGGCGAAAAGCAGAAAGGTTGCGTGTATATTTGCATAAGCAAATGTAATGAAGAAGAAGATAATAACAAATATTCCCACAACTTTATTGTTTAATACATCATGAATTGCTTTGAAATTTACAAGTTTTACACCGGAAAAATTTTTTTTATTGGAGTTTCTGACATCATCAGGAAGTGTTTCTTTTAAAATAGTAACACAGAGGAGAAAGGCAATCAGTGAAAACACGCTGGAAACGATTATCGGTACCCCGTAGCCGAAATTATAAGAAAGAAAACCTCCCATAGACGGACCGAATACAAAGCCGAGTGAAAATGCAGCGCCCATAAGCCCCATACCTTTTGACCTGTTCTCGGGGGTTGTTACATCGGATATGACAGACTGTGCAGCGGATAAATTACCGGAGAAAACACCGGCGAAAGCCCGTGACATAACAAGCACAGTGAATGAATTTATTACTCCTGTAAAAACTAGTGCCATAACTGCGTAAGAAATTATATTTCCCGCGAGACTGATTGCCAGAATCGGCTTTCTGCCGTAAACATCCGAAAGCGAGCCCCATATCGGAGTGAAAATGAACTGCATCAGAGAAAAAATACCAATTGTAAGACCGATTGCGGATTCCGATATGAAAAACTGATTTTTTAGAAAATCAGGCAGAATCGGAATAATTATTCCGAATCCCAGCAGGTCAATAAATATCGTTAAAAATATAATTAATAAAGCAGATTTGTTTTTCATACCCGGACTATAATTCACTTATCGGTATCGGACAAAAAGAAACAATAAAAATAAAAAATGAAAACCAGCCGAGAAATGTTCTGAATTTTCCCAGCGGTTCATCGAAACTGTGAATTATCGGTGGATGTTTGATTTTTATTACGAAGATAATCAGCAATGCCCAGACAAACCAGTTGAGAGAGCCGATTTCAAGTTTCGGGTAGTAAAACTGCAGAACACCAAGGAGCCCGAAAAAAATTAATAATGATATTACGACATAAGACGGGTATTTATGTTTTTCGCCGAACATGGAATATGATATGTGTCCGCCGTCAAGTTGCCCGACCGGCATCAAATTCAGCGCCGTAATGAGCAGTCCGAACCATCCTACACAAAGAAACGGGTAATGATATATTTCATTCATCGGCGGAATGAAAGCATCAGGATTTACAAGATGAACCAGTTTTTCAAGCGAGAGTGTTACAAGATTATGTCCGAAGGTAAGACCTGACAGCGATATCCCTGATAACCTGTATTCCGGATGAATATCATAAAGATACTCTACAGACGGAAGGTTCAGGTATCCGTAGACCAGAATTAAAACAGTTACTATCCATCCCGAAATGGGTCCCGCAACCCCGATGTCGAAAAGTGATTTTCTCGAATGTGTTGGTGATTTCATTTTAATCACTGCCCCCATTGTTCCGAAAGGATTTAAAAACAAAAATGGAAACGGAATGTAATATGGCAATGTCACATCAACCTTATGGTACCTTGCCGCAAAGTAATGTCCGAACTCGTGAAATGTTATGACGAGAAGTATAAGAGCAGAATATTCCAGACCGTAATGAAAATTTTCCAGTTGATAAGGGTCTTTATTTAACCAGAAAGTCCCTGCAAGTGTCGTTGTAAAAAAGGTGAAAATAAAAAGCACTATGTTCAATATATAACCGTATTTCTTCCTCTGCTCGGTATATATTTCCTTTCTGTCATAGTCATTATAATTATCCATTTATGTAAAAATAATTTTAATTAATTTTAAAAACAATTTTAAATACTTTATATTGCTATTTAATTAATTAACAATTTTGAACATATTGAATATATATGGACGACAACAAGCAGGAATTAAAACAACCGCCTTTTAAAAACATACCGCCGGTTCCTTTTGTGTTATTAATATTGATTACTGTATTCATAATATATCAGATTATAGGTTCTTTATTTGCTTACATAACATTAGGTGAAAATCTTTTCGACCCGGATAACATTAATGCCACAAGAATTGTTGTATCGGCATCACAATTTCTATTTCTTCTGTTTCCGGTTATAATTATTAATATACTGAGAGGAAATAAATTTAAAGAAGGATTTTTACTGAATAAACCTGACTGGAGAATCGTTGCCTTATCAGTCATAGGGATAATTGCGATTCAGCCGCTGCTGCAGTTAATTTTGATAATACAGAATAAAATTATATTTTCCCTGCCGTTTGACCCGGGAATACTTGAAGCAATAAAAAGTTTTTCAAAATATCTTGATGAAACTGTTACGAATCTGGCAATTTCGTACAGCATTCCTGAGTTAATAACTGTTATTGTTGTAATTGCATTAACTCCTGCTGTCTGCGAAGAACTTATGTTCAGAGGACTGATATTGAAAAATTTGTCTGCGGGGCTGAAACCTTATTCTGCTGTTTTGCTTACAGGGATTATTTTCGCGGTATTTCATTTCCATCCGTTTAATTTAATTCCGCTGATAATACTCGGAATTTATATCTCTTTTACCGCATTCTTCAGTAACAGCGTTTATACAGCCGTCATTATTCATTTCATAAACAATCTGATTTCCGTCTTTTCAATTTATTTTTTCGGGAAAGAAAATCCCGACTGGGAAATAATTTCAAATCATGAACTGATGCAGTATGGATTGCTTTCAATTTTTACACTCGCAATTTTTACGGGGTGCATTATTTTAACTGTCAGATTATACAAAATAAATAAAAAGAATGAGCAATTTACTTAAACGAATTTTAGTTAGCATAATAGCAATTCCCGTTTTAATTTTATTGATTTACCTCGGTGGATTTTATTTTCTTGCACTGTGCATTCTCATTCAGTCTTTGTGTTTATATGAATTTTTTTCTCTGTTTGATAAAAGCGGATACAAACCTTTTAAATTTTTTCCTGTAATATTATCGGTTGCGGTTTTCTTTATGATTTTTTTTGAATATCCGCACGCGCTTCTTGTTTCGGTGGTTTTCCTGCTAATAATTTTATCGTCTGAAATTTTCAGAACCGCAGGCAGAAATCCTGTTAATGTTTTTATTAATGTCTCCGGATTTATTTATATAACCGTGCCTTTCCTGATATTATTCAAACTTGACAGTGAATACAGATTTGTTATTTATCTGATGATGATGATTTGGATGAATGATATAGCGGCTTATTTTACAGGAAAATATTTCGGAAGGCATAAACTAACTTCAATAAGTCCGAATAAAACAGTGGAAGGCTCAGTTGCGGGAATAATATTTACAATTTTAATTTCAATTGTTTTTTTTATTTTTAACAGAGATTTAATTAATATAAGCGATGCAGTTGTGTTGGGTGTTTTAACGGCAACAGCAGGGCAGGCAGGAGATATATTTGAGTCATTGTTGAAAAGATATAATAATGTTAAAGATTCATCTTCGATAATTCCCGGACACGGCGGCGTCCTTGACAGATTCGACAGTCTGATATTTTCCGCTCCTTTGATGTATGTTTATATTAATATTTTTAAATAAGAAAGTAACTTGAATTGTTGATTAATTATATTAATTTTATATTGAATTACATTAATTACTGATGAAGCAACATAAATCATCCAATAGTAGAAGCAAAAACAACAAGGAAAAAAACAGCAGAAAGAATAACAGAAAGGAAACCGAAGAAAATCCTTACTATCTGGACGGAGAAATTTATAATGCCGGTATGGATGAAGAAATTTTTAACCCGGAAGATGACCCTGATTTCATTAATCAGATAGAGCAGTTTGAAAAAAAACACAGAAATTCTAAATTAATTAAAATATACGATTTAATAGGAAAACCCGGGATAAAAAAACCTGATAACCTGTCAAACGAAGATATAAAAAACGAACTTGTGAAATTGTTCGGATTACTTGATTCCAGGAAAGTGCTGGTTCATTTTAAAAACGAATATTCTTTAATTAAAAAATATAATTTCATCATAAATGAAATATTAAATCAGGTTGTGGAAGATATATCCGATACACAACTGCACATTAACTTTATTTACGAAGACTTTCATCCTGATGCGGATCTGGATGAGGGCGAAGATTAAAAGAACAGGATTATGCTGCTTGAGAGCAATAAGCCGATAATAAATTCCGGAATAATCAACTTTCATCTGAAAGGGACAGATGAAAAAATATATTCATTAACGGATTTTGAGGATAAGAAAATTCTTGTGATAGTATTTATGTGCAATCACTGCCCTTACGTAAAGGCAGTAATTGACAGATTAATCAGGCTGCAGGATGAATTTACAGAAAAAGGAGTTCAGTTCATCGGAATAAATTCCAATGATGAAGAAACATATCCCGAGGATTCACCTGAAAATATGAAAAACTTTTACAAAGAACGGAAAATGAATTTCCCTTATTTACGGGATGATACACAGGAGATTGCAAAACTTTATGAAGCAGTATGCACGCCGGATATATATGTATATGACAGCGAAAGAAAACTGAAATACAGAGGCAGAATAGACGATAACTGGAAAGACGAGAATAAAGTGACGAAGCGTGAACTGTCGGATGCGATTAAAAGATTAATGGAAGGAAAAGAACCTGACAGGATTCAGAATCCTTCTATGGGTTGTTCAATAAAATGGAAATTATAAATCAAAAATAAAATATGCCACAATTAGTTACTGTAAGACACGGACAGTCGCAATGGAATCTTGAGAATAGATTCACCGGCTGGATAGATATAGATTTGTCTCCGAAAGGAATAGAAGAAGCAAAAAGTGCCGGGGAGAAACTTATAGGATATAAATTCGATAAAGCCTATACTTCGGTATTAATAAGAGCTCAGAGAACACTCGATATAATTCTTGATATAATCGGTTTAAAAGACTTGCCGGTTGAAAAAGACAAGGCACTGAACGAAAGAATGTACGGTGACCTTCAGGGTTTGAACAAAGATGATATGAGGAAACAATACGGAGATGAGCAGGTAAGACTATGGAGAAGAAGTTATGACGTACAGCCGCCGAACGGTGAAAGTCTAAAAGACACCGCTGCAAGAGTAATTCCGTATTTTGAGGAAAAAATTATTCCTGACCTCAAATCCGGAATGAATATTTTAATTTCCGCTCACGGCAATTCATTAAGGGCACTTGTGATGTATCTTGAGAAATTAACTAAAGAGCAAATACTCGAAACGGAAATCCCCACGGGAATACCTAAAGTGTATGAACTTGATAATGATTTAAATATTTTATCGCAAAAATATATTTAATGAAAAAAGTATGCGTTAAAAATATTATCTTTGACCTCGGCAATACACTGATATATTACGACTATGAATATTTCTACGAAGGCGTATCGAGGCTGGAAAAAAAATTGAATACCGGTAAACTAAAAAGTTTCATAAAAGAAAAAAATTTAGGAAACAAACTTTGCAAAGGTACTCTACAGCCGAAAGATTTCTTCAGAATTCTCAAGAGGAAATTTGATTTGAAAATCGGTTATGACGATTTTATTTATTTATATTCGGATATATTCTGGGTGAACACTCGGATGAAAAATTTTCTTGAAAAGATTGTAAATATTAAAAGGTTTAAAGTGTTTCTGCTTTCAAACACCGACCCTGTTCATATGAATTTCGTAAATAAAAATTTTCCGTTTATTAAAATTATTAAAAATAAAGTCCTGTCATATAAAGTCGGACTTCTCAAACCGCAGAAGAAAATCTTTGAATACATTGTAAAAAAATATAACCTCAATAAGAACGAAACCGTTCTTATAGATGATTTGCCGGTAAATATAAAAGTTGCCGTGAAATACGGACTGCACGGGATAAAATATACAACGCATAAGAAATTTTTATCTGAATTTACAAGAATTGCCCGAAAATGATTTTTAATAAAAATTTTATTTTTTGTTCTTATACTCTCCTGATTTTTTTTCTGTATCCCTGCTCTTCCTTCCCGCAGTTTATTGAGAGTGATTTTAAAACCTGTTCAAAAGCCGCTTTTTATTACGGAAATCCGCAGTTGCTTCCTTATCCTGAAAGTGATTCGACCATTATTGTAAGTTATTATGATTTAAGACTGGACATTCAGTCTAAACCGGATTTAATCAGCGGAACTGCGGAGTTATATATAAGGAAAAAGACTTTTCCCGAAAATATATTTTTTCTTAACCTGAGCAGTCTTCTCTTTATTGATTCTGTTAAAATAAATGAAATAACGGTTAATTATATTCATCAGAATGATAAACTCACTGTTTTAGGATGGAATAATTTAATTCCGGATTCCGTATATAAAATAAAAATAATATACGGCGGATTACCTGTTCCGACAGGATTCGGAAGCTTTGTATTCGGCAGTCATTTATCCTCGCCTGTAATCTGGTCGTTAAGCCAGCCGTACGGCTCGCAGGACTGGTTCCCCTGCAAAAATTCCATATACGATAAAGCGGATTCATCACAGGTTAGTATAACCTGCAGTGAAAATTTAACCGGTGTTTCAAACGGTATTTTGATTAATACAATAAATAATCAGAACGGAACTAAAAAATATATCTGGAAAAATTCTTATCCGATTTCCGTTTATCTCATTTCGGTTGCGGTTTCGGATTATTATGAATATAAAAATTATTATAAATATTCACAGAACGATTCACTTGAAATTGTTCATTATGTTTATCCTGAAATGTTTGCAGGATTAAAAGGACAGCTGGATAAAACTCCCGGAATGATAGATATATTTACAGAAAAATTCGGTGAATATCCGTTTATAAGAGAAAAATACGGACACGCACAGGCGAATATATCGGGAGCAATGGAACATCAAACAATAACTACTATAGGAGTTTTTACGGATGGTGTGATCGCCCACGAACTTGCCCATCAGTGGTTCGGAGACAAAATTACCTGCCGCGACTGGCATCACATCTGGTTGAACGAAGGATTTGCAACATATTCTGAAGGAATATATATAGAAAGTATGTTGGGAAAACAGAGTTATAATGAATTTGTAAGAATGAAAATGTCTGATTCAAAACAGGCACAAGGCACTCTTTATGTACAGAATATAGATTTAATATCTGAGATATTTAACGGTTACAGAAGTTATTCAAAAGGTTCAATTGTTCTGCATATGCTGAGAGGAGTAGTCGGGGATTCGACATTTTTTAAAATACTTAGAAGTTATGTAAACGATACGGCTTTATCATACGGAGTTGCCTCTACGGAAGATTTTCAGAGAATTTGCGAAACGGAATCAGAAATGGAACTTGATTATTTTTTTAATCAGTGGATATACGGAGAGAATTTTCCGAAATATATAATTGAATGGTCCTATGAAAAAGGAAATGAAACTTTTTACGATATAAAAGTTAAAATAATTCAAAAGGCAAATACAAATCCGTCATTCTTCACAATGCCGGTTGAGATACAGGTTAAAACGGATATATGCGATACAGTGGTGAGAATATTTAACGATTCGCTTATTCAGAATTATAATTTTTCGGTAAAAGGAAAACCCGAATCATTAAAATTCGACCCGGACGATAAAATCCTTAAGGAAAAAACCGGAGATGATATTTATGAAAAAATATCATATCTGCTTTATCAGAATTATCCGAATCCTTTTAATCCAAAAACAACAATTGAATATGAAATTTACAAATATGATAATGTTAAATTAAGTATTTACGATATAAGGGGTCGTGAAGTTACCGTTCTCGTTAATGAAAAGCAGAGACCCGGATTTTATAAAATTGTATTTATTCCGCAAGACCTTTCGTCAGGGGTGTATTTTTACCGCCTGATTTCAGGAAACTTTAATGACACGAAGAAGTTAGTATATCTGAAATAAAGAAATATCAGAAACAAATTTTCATTATTTATGCAGAAAATCCGATAAGTGTGTTTGTTTTAGTTTGTAATGTAACTTATTGGCTAAAAAAATATTGCAAAATTTCATTTTATTTGGTATTAATAAGTAATATATTATATTGTTTTTTTTAACAATTATGTTCTACATAATGGGATAATTAAATAAAATTTAAAAATGAGTAATAACGGAAATCCTAACATAGATATGTCACAGCAGCCGATGAAGAAAATTACTGTGGCACACCCGTCTGATAACATCAAAGATTATATAAATATTATAAGAAGCAACCTGTTTCTGGTTATAGTAATATTCTTAGCGGCGGTGTTGTCAACTTTAATATATGTGATGAGTGCCAGGGATATATATAAAGCGGTTACGACAGTAAAAATTAACAAACCGCAGGGCAGTATATTGAGCGGAACAATTTTACCCGAATTTCAGGACTTTCAGAATGACAGGTATATATCAAACGAAATCGAAATTTTAAAAAGTTATAAAATAAGAGAAGTAGTTGCGAATGCATTAATAGATACTTTTAAAAAAAATCCGAGTAAATCCGATTATTTTTATATTGTTAATCGTAATCCTGATGTTCCCGATGAAATAGTAGGTGTTAAATCGCTTTCCGGTACTTTAGGGGGTATTATATCAATAAATCAGAAAAGAGGTCTTGATATAATAGAAATATCCGCCGAAAGCCCTTCAAGATATGAATCAAAATTAATCGCTGATACTTTCGCGGAGGCATATCTCAGTTACAGTTTAGCGTACAGCAGGAGAGAAGTAACTGCAATCCGTAAATTCCTTGATGAAGAAAAGACGAAACGGGCAAATGATCTGGCAAAATCCGAGGTGGAAATTCAGGACTATATGCAGAAAGGCGGAGTTATTTATCTCGATGACAAAGCAAAAAATCTTGTTGACCAGTTAACAACTTTTGAAGCAGAAAAGAACGCTTCGGAAGTGGAACTCAATACGAGACAGCGTGCTTATGACGAAATAAAAAATGAACTTGCAAAAGTTGACGCATCCCTTCCTAATTATATTGAAGGTCGAATAAACGAACCTTATTTCAACGAACTGCAGAAGAAAGTTGCCGAACTTGAAATACAGAGGGAACTCGATGCATCTATACCGAAAGAAGAAGTATATAAGAAAAAGATTTATGATGATTATGAGAAAAAACTGGAGCCATTAAAATCATCACTTGATGATAAAACAAAAACATTCAAAACCGGTATATATGCCAGTACTCCTGAAGAACAGAAAAATTTATCGGGTAGATTGCTTGATCTTGGAGTCGAGATACAGTCAACAAGGGTAAAAATGAGGTCACTCTCCAAAATGATAGGGAAATACGAAAATGAATTTTCAAAATTACCCACGCAAAGTATTGAACTGGCAAGACTCCAAAGGACTAAACAGGGAACAGAAAAATTATATCTGACACTTGAAGAAAAGTATCAGGAAGCAATCATTAATGAAAGGTCTCAGTTAGGAAATGTCAATATCGTTGATGAAGCGATGATGCCGTCTTCACCTTCGAAGCCCAACAGGCAGTTAATTATTATTGCTGGATGCGGACTCGGACTTGCACTCGGGATCGGATTTGCTTTCCTCAGGAATTATCTTGATAGGTCAATTAAAACACCTGAAGAACTTGAAAATAAAGGTGTTCCCGTACTCGCGTGGATACCTTCAGTTGAAGAGTTAAGCGATTTAGGCTCATCTCAGGTAGAGTTTATAGTTGCAAATAAACCCAATGCATCTGCTTCGGAATCATTCAAAGCATTGCGAACCAGAGTCTCATTTTCAAAACTTGAACAGGAACAGTTAAAAACAATACTGGTCACGAGTTCAATTCCTGCGGAAGGTAAAACAACGGTAGCACTTAACCTTGCAGGAAGTTTCTCACAGGCTGACAAAAGAGTATTACTGCTTGATGCTGACCTGAGGAAACCAAGAATACATTCAATATTTGAAGCGCAGCGGTTCCCGGGATTAAGTGACCATCTGTTTGGTAACGTCTCACTTGAAGACATTACACGTGAAACAAAACTTGAAAATCTTTCATTTGTAACGAGCGGAACAATACCGCCGAATCCGTCCGAAATGCTCGGTTCCAAGCAGATGAAAGAATTTTTGGAAGAATTAAAGAGCAAATACGATTATATAATTATTGATTCACCGCCCTTTATATCGGTAACGGATTCGGAAATACTCTCACGGCTGTGTGATGGTACTATTGTAGTAATACAGGCAAGTAAAACTCCGATGGATGCATTCAGCAGGACTTTCGACAGAATAATGGCGAAAGATTCAAATAAATTCCTCGGAGCGGTTTTGAATAACTTCAACTTCAAGAGCATTTACGGCTATTATTATAACTATTATTATTATTATTCGCGTCCCGAATCATCGAAAATAAAAGACCTGAAAGTTAAAGGAAAAGTTAAGACATCAGACAAATAATTGAATACAAAATTATTAATAAAACGAAGCGTTCAGATAAACCGTTGTCCGAAATGCAATGAAATTGCTACATTAAGAAGGAGCAGGTCAAGAAATATTCTGGAGAAGATTCTTAAGAAATTGTCTTTCACACCGTATATTTGCAGAAATTGCGGCTGGCGGGGAAAAATATTTGCTTATAAACTTTCCAAGAACTTTTTTCCGTTAATTCTTTTATACTCTCTTTTATTTATTATTGCTGTCTATTTGGTAAAATCATTTTTGAAGAGTTATTTTGGGTAAAAGTTATACGGCAGGTTTGAAATCGTGGTTCGTATTGCGGACAAAACCACGGAATGAATTTAAAGTTCACGACCAGATAATAAAGAGAGAAATCGAAGTCTATCTACCGAAAGTTGAAAAACTCAGAATATGGTCTGATAGGAAAAAGAAAATATTTGTACCCCTGTTTCCGAGTTATGTATTTATTTACGGGAACAATGCTGAAAGACTAAGAGCCATATCAAATACTACGGGAGCAATGGGATACCTGATGTACAGAAAGCGACCGGCTATAGTGACGGAAAAGGAAATTGAAAGCATAAAAATTTCTTTGATTGAACCTGAAAGAATAAAAGTTGATAAAATTCAGATAACGGAAGGGGATTTAGTGGAGATTACTTATGGTCCTTTTACAGGGCTGACGGGAATAATTATAGAAATAAGAGGCAGTTATAAATTAGTTGTCAATATTACCGAATTAAGTGCTTCACTTAATATCGAATTAAATGCTTCTGAAGTTAAGTTATTAAAAAAATCAAAATAAAAATTATGAATCTCAAGGAAAAAATCAAAAAAAACAAGTTTTCGGTCGGTATCGTGGGACTGGGTTATGTGGGTTTGCCGCTCGCTCTCGAGTTTGCCGAAGGAAAAATTTCCGTACTTGGTTTCGACCTCGATGTAAAAAAATCGGTTTCAATTAATGAGAAAAAAGCATCTTACATCAAACACATTCCTTCAGGTAGGATTAAGAAATGTGTTGAATCGGGATACCTGAAAGCGACATCCGATTTTAAAAACCTTAATAAACCCGATATACTTATTATTTGCGTCCCGACACCCCTGAATATTAACAGGGAACCTGATTTAAGTTTTGTGTTTAATTCGGCAAGGGAAATTGCAAAGCATTTAAGAAAAGGACAACTTGTTACTCTTGAAAGTACAACCTATCCGGGCACTACGGACGAAGACCTCGTGAAAATTCTGGATGCATCAGGATTGAAAGTCGGTAAGGATTATTATCTTGCATTCTCGCCAGAACGCGAAGACCCGAATAATCCGAAATTCAATACTGCCACGATTCCAAAAGTTGTCGGCGGAATCACGAAAGAATGCACGGAACTTGCTGTAATGGTTTATGAAAAAGTTATTCATCAGGTTGTTCCCGTTTCAACTGCACGTGTTGCCGAAGCAACAAAACTTCTTGAAAATATTTACAGGTCAATCAATATTGCTCTCGTGAATGAAATGAAAATGGTATTTGATAAAATGGATATAGACGTATGGGAAGTGATAGATGCCGCGGCAACAAAGCCGTTCGGATTTACGCCCTTTTATCCGGGTCCCGGTCTCGGAGGGCACTGCATTCCGATTGACCCGTTCTATCTGACGTGGAAAGCACGTGAATATGAAATATCAACTAAATTTATTGAACTCGCAGGTGAAATAAATACCTATATGCCGTATTATGTGGTCGAGAGGGTAATGCACGTAATGAACGAAAATAAAATTTGCCTGAAAGGTTCAAAAATATTATTGCTCGGATTGTCTTATAAAAAGGACATAGATGATTTGCGCGAATCCCCGTCTCTGAAATTAATCGAAATACTGCAGGATAACGGAGCAGTTGTTGATTACAATGACGATTACACAAAAGAAATTCCTAAATTGAGAAAATATAAATTCAATAAGAAATCGGTTAAATTAACGGCAGAAAATTTAAAGAAATATGATTTGGTGTTGCTTTCAACTGACCACTCATATTACGATACACAATTTATAGCAAAGCATGCAAAGATTATTGTCGATACGAGGAATGCATTTAAAAATGTAAAAAACAGAAAAATCTATAAAGCATAGAAATTGAAAACAGCATTAATAACAGGTATAACGGGGCAGGACGGGAGTTATTTAACGGAAATACTGCTGAATAAAGGATATACCGTTCATGGTCTCATTCGACGCAGCAGTTCGTTTAATACGGGAAGGATAGACCATCTGTATAACAATCCTGAAATATTAAATAAAAAATTATTCCTGCATTACGGCGACCTTACCGATACAAGCAACCTGAACCGCCTGCTGGAAAAAACTCATCCGTCTGAAATCTATAACCTTGCCGCTCAAAGCCACGTCAAGGTATCGTTTGAAATTCCCGAATATACTGCGGAAGTTGACGGAGTCGGGACATTGAGATTTCTGGATGCTATACGAGAAACCGAAATAAAAACTAAATTTTATCAGGCATCAACAAGCGAACTTTACGGGAAAGTTCAGCAGATTCCGCAGGACGAAAAAACTCCGTTCTACCCGAGAAGTCCCTACGGCGTCGCTAAAATATACGGTTACTGGATAGTGGTCAATTACAGGGAAGCGTATAATCTTTTTGCTTGCAACGGAATATTATTCAATCACGAATCGCCGAGACGCGGAGAAACATTTGTTACCAGAAAAATTACACGAGCAGCAGCAAGGATATTGCTCGGACTTCAGAATAATCTTTCGCTTGGAAATCTTAATGCTAAGAGAGACTGGGGTTATGCCCCCGAATACTGCGAAGGTATGTGGAGAATTCTGCAGCAGGATGAGCCGGAAGATTTCGTTCTGGCTACCGGCGAAACTCACACCGTCCGCGAATTCGTGAAGGAAACCTTTTCATGGCTCGGAATTGAACTTGAATGGGACGGAAAAGGAAAAGATGAAAAAGGAATTGTTGAAAAAATTGACAGGGAATTGCTTGAAAAAAGAATTGACTGGTCTGAAAATATATTCAATCTGAAACTTAACGGTAAAATTAAAAAAGGTACAACCGTCGTTGAAGTTGCTCCTCACTATTATCGTCCCACGGAAGTTGATTTGTTAATCGGCAATCCGAAGAAAGCAAAGGATGAACTCGGTTGGGAACCGAAAGTTAGATTTAAGGAACTTGTTGATTTGATGATTGAAGCCGATTTTAAGAAAGTTTTGCAGAGAGGATATTAAAAATCGAAGACGGCATTAAAACACCTATATCAAAACCGTATATAACTCAGGAAGAGGAAAATGCTGTTGCTGAAGTTCTGCGTTCCGGCTGGATTATGCAGGGTGAAAAAGTTGAAGAATTCGAAAGGAAGTTCTGTGAATATAAGGGTTCGAAATATGCTGTTGCGGTCTCAAGCGGAACAGCCGCTTTGCACCTTGCTCTTTTATCTGAAGAAATAAAAGAAGATGACGAAGTAATTTGCCCGTCTTTAAGTTTTATCGCAACAGCAAACTCCATTAAATTCGTTAATGCAAAACCCGTATTTTGCGATGTTGAAAAACATAATGTAATTATCAATCCCGGCGATGCTGAAAAATTAATCACCGGAAAAACAAAAGCAATTCTTATCGTTCATCAAATAGGATTTGCCTGCGATATTGACGGATTTAAAAAACTTGCGGAAAAACACAATCTGAAATTAATCGAAGACGCTGCTTGTGCAATCGGAAGCGGATATAAGGGCAGAAAAATCGGTGGTGATTCATCTCTTGCCTGCTTCTCATTTCATCCGAGAAAAATCGTCACAACAGGTGAAGGCGGAATGATTACTACAAATAATAGGGAAACTTATGAAAGAATCCGGGCGTTAAGAAATCACGGAATATCGGGAGACAAATTTATTTACAACGGATATAATTACAGGATGACCGATATTCAGGCATCAATCGGAATAATTCAACTTTCAAGAATGGAAAAATATCTTGAAAACAGAAAAATGATTGCTTCAATGTATGATGATTTTTTCGAAAAGGATAGCAGATTCATTACAATAAAAAATAAAGAATTCTCTGATACAAATTATCAGTCATACTGCGTATATATAAAACCTGAATCCGGAATTAACATAAACGGATTAATTGAAAAAATGAACAATAACGGAATATCTTTGAGGAAGGGGATTACTGCAATACACAAACAGGATTCGTTCAGTGAATTCAATAATTTAAAACTTGTCAATACGGAAGATATGTCGGAAAATTCTATTTTACTTCCTGTTTATTATCCTTTGGAAGAAAAAGAAATAAAATATATTCTTGAAAATTTGAAAACAATAATAAATTAAAATTATAAATTATGAAAGTACCATTATTAGATTTAAAGGCGCAGTACCGGACAATTAAAGAAGAAATAGACAAAAAGTTAATTGCAGTTGCAGAATCACAGTATTTCATTCTCGGAAAAGAAGTGCAGGAACTTGAAAAGACAATCGCGGAATATATTAACTGCAAATTCGCGGTAGGAGTGTCATCGGGAACCGATGCACTGTTGATTGCATTAATGGCTGTGGATATAAAACCCGGTGATGAAGTAATTATCCCGACATATTCTTTCTTTTCTACCGCTGGAGTGGTTGCAAGACTGAATGCAACACCGGTTTTTACTGATGTTGATCCCGTAACGTTTAATATGCTTCCTTCCGATATCGAAAAGAAAATCACGAAAAAAACAAAGGCGTTGATACCCGTTCATTTATACGGTCAGTCGGCAGAGATGGATGAAATAAATGCAATAGCGAAAAAACATAACCTATTCGTAATCGAAGACGGAGCGCAGGCAATCGGTGTGGATTACAAAGACGGCAGGCGTGCAGGAACACTGGGACATATCGGCTGTTTCTCATTCTTCCCGAGCAAGAACCTCGGCTGTTTCGGTGATGGCGGTATGGTTACGACTAACGATGAAGAATTATACAATAAACTGAAAATATTAAGAGTCCACGGCAGTAAACCGAAATATTATCACAAAATTATCGGCGGAAATTTCCGTCTGGATGAAATACAGGCGGCAGTTCTTAACGTAAAATTCCCGCATCTCGATAAATGGTCTGAAAAAAGAAGACAGAATGCAAATCTATACACCGAATTATTTATAAAATCGGGACTTGCGACCAAAGAAGGACTCACTGATTATTCGGAAAAAGTATTACTGCCGAAACCCGTTTACAAATCTGACAAACTCAAAAACTATCACATCTACAATCAGTATGTAATCAGGGTAAAAAACAGGGATAAACTGCGTGATTTCCTTAAGGAGAAAGAAATCGGAAATGAAGTATATTATCCCGTTCCTTTTCACAGACAGGAATGCTTTACATATTTAAACTGTCAGGACAGTGATTATCCCGTATCCAACGATGCCTCGGAAAATTCTATCGCACTGCCGATATACCCCGAACTGACAAACGAACAAATCTCCTTCGTTGTTGACAGTATAAAACAATTCCTCGGCTAAAAAATTAAATTCCCGGTAGACATTCTTCCAGACTGTCGAAATCCCGCAGGGATTCATAAAAATTATATTCCTGGTAGGACAGTCTTCCAGACTGTCGAAATCCCGCAGGGATTCATAAAAATTACATTCCCAGTAGGACAGTCTTCTAGACTGTCTCAATCCCGCAGGAATTACTTCAATCATTAACGTAATACTGTCCCCCTTTGGAGGGGGTAGGGGGAGGTAAAAATTACGTACCCGGTTGGTAGGACAGTCTTCCAGACTGTCTCAATCCCGCAGGGATTCATAAAAATTACATTCCCGGTAGGACAGTCTTCCAGACTGTCGAAATCCCGAAGGGCTTGGCTTATAAATATAAAAATCTGCATAATGCTTGAATCAAAATATTCTAAATTAACATTTTTTCCGTTCCGGAGAGTCTCCCGAGTTCGCCCTTGCGAACGAGGGGACTCTCGGAACATAACAACTTTGCCAAAATTCTTTGCCATTTTACACAGAATTTGAGGACTAATGGAATAATTAAATATATTCCTTTATTTTGTCCTTTGCGTACTTAGCGTCGTTGCGGTTAATAGCTTTTTCTCCGTGTTATTCCGTCTAATCCGTGTCCGGGAGTTTATCCCGATTTATCGGGATGTTTCTAATACGTAATACTTGTATCCGCGAGATTCCGCATATGGAGTTTATCCCGACTCCTCGGGACGTTTTCCGCGGTCTAATAAAAACATTACCGGTTTGCGCAGAATTTAAAAACTAATAAAATACTCTCATATTCTTCTTGTATAATCGAAAATAATATATTAAATTACAATATCTTCGACTATAGTCGAAATATAATATTATATAAAAATGATTAATTTAATTGAAAGAAATTCATATACAGACATTCTAAAACCTTTTATAGGCAAACCTGTTATAAAAATTATAACCGGTATGAGGCGTGTCGGTAAAAGCAAACTGCTGGAATTAATACAAAAACAGATTAAGTCTTTGAAGAAAAATTCCGAAATCCTGTCAATAAATATGGAATCGCTTGAATATGATTTCATAAAAAATTATAATGACCTTTATAAATACGTCAAAAACAAATTCCGAAATTCTTCAAAGCAAAAATTCCTTTTTATTGATGAAATTCAGATGGTTGAAAAATGGGAAAAAGCTGTTAATTCATTGCTTTCGGAAAATATTGCCGATATATACATTACAGGTTCTAATGCATATATGTTTTCAAAAGAACTCGCAACTCACCTGACGGGAAGGTACATCACAATAGAAGTATTTCCGTTAACTTTTAGTGAATTTCTTGACTTCAGGCAAAAAACAGGGTTAAAAGACATTGCCGTTTTTGAAAATGAATTTAATCTGTTCTTAAAATATGGAGGGTTGCCCGCTATACATAATTTTGAATTAACAGATGAAATTATATATGAATATCTTTATAATATCTTTAACACGATAATATTAAAAGATGTTGTATCAAGGAATAAAATCAGGGATACTTCAAATTTATTTGCAATCACAAAATATATTTTCGATAATTGCGGAAATATTACCAGCGGAAAAAATATTTCTGATTTCTTCAAATCACAAAAAATCAAAATATCAACAGATACGGTTTTAAATCATGTTTCCCATCTTGTTGAAGCAAACTTAATAATGTCTGTAGAACGTTATGATATAAAGGGGAAAAAATATCTCGAACATTTAGCAAAGTATTATATGGGTGATATAGGTTTAAGAAACGGATTAATCGGCTACAGGGAAAAAGATATCTCGGGAATTCTTGAAAACATCGTATTTCTCCAACTTAAAAGTCGCCGCTACAAGGTTGCCGTCGGTAAATTGGACGGTACGGAAATTGACTTTATTGCTGAAAATTCGGACGGTAAAATTTATATTCAGGTCTCTTATATGCTTAATTCCAAAAAAACTATTGAGAGGGAATTTCAGCCGCTGGAAGCCGTATCCGATAACTATCCCAAATATGTTCTGTCTCTCGATAAATTCCAAAAAATAGAAAGAAACGGCATTATCCACCAAAACTTAATTGATTTTTTATTAAATAAAAAATAACCTTTATTCTTCCGGCAAGTACAATACTTTTTATTAACGTAATACTGTCCCCCGGAGTTTATCCCGATTTATCGGGAGAGGGGTAGGGGGGAGGTAAAAATTACGTACCCGGTAGGACAGTCTTCCAGACTGTCTCAATCCCGCAGGGATTCATAAAAATTACATTCCTGGTAGGACAGTCTTCCAGACTGTCTCAATCCCGCAGGGATTCATAAAAATTACATTCCTGGTAGGACAGTCTTCCAGACTGTCTCGTCCCGCAGGGATTACTTCAATCACTAACGTAATACTGTCCCCCTTTAGAGGGGGTAGGGGGAGGTAAAAATTACGTACCCGATTAGTAGGACAGTCTTCCAGACTGTCGCAATCCCGCAGGGATTCGAAAAACATATTCCATTTTCGTATTCTTATTGCCATTTATCGAAATACTCCCAAAATCATGAACAAACTTTTTCTTTTATATTTCCGTGAACTCCGTGTAAATTTTCGTGAACTTAGGTGTGTCACGAAGCGTTCAGGTGCAAGTCAGTGAAAATCTGACATAACTAATTTGTCATTCAGTTATAAGTGACAAAGACAATCTGCACAG
>JAFGII010000111.1 GCA_016929695.1 Ignavibacteria bacterium | reverse complement strand
TTTTTTCATCTTTGCTCCTTTCTAATTTAAGCAAAGATAATAAAAATAAATTTAATATTGTATTGTTATATTTTAGACTTTATATAATAAAGAAAAAAACGAGTATATTACTTACATAACAAATAATTTTACTCTTTCCCCGATGATTGTTGCCGCGTTATATAAAGAACGTTGGAAAATAGAATTATTTTTCAAATGGATAAAACAACATTTGAGAATAAAAGCATTTTATGGGACAACAGAGAATGCAGTAAAAACACAAATATGGATTGTAATCACAACATATGTCTTAATTTTAAACATCATTAAAAGATATAAACTTACGGAAAACCCTTACAAAATTTTACAAATTTTAAGTGTTCAACTTTTTAGTAAAGACTTGTTATATCAATTGCTTACAGAATCAGAAGATCAAAACGACATCGATACCCCAAATAAACAACTGTTTTTATTCAACTAACAACTGGACAGTAGTGATTTCGGATTAAAGATTCAAGATTTGTAAATTTAAAAGTATTTGATTTAACCGGAAGGGAGGTGGCAACGCTTGTGAATCAGAGGTTGGAGCCGGGGACGTATGAAGTCCGCTTCGATGCAAATGACCTGTCGAGCGGCATCTATTTTTACCAACTAAAAACAGATGATTTTTCGCAAACAAAAAAATTTATACTTCTTAAATAAAAAGTATACTTTAATGATTTTTGTGAAAAATTTCATGCATTTAGTTTTTTAAATAAAATTCTATACTTGAAGAATATATAATCTCTCACACTGTCTAATAAATATTTTCTCGCCGGAATTTTTTTCCCTTTTTGGAAGTTGAGAATTTTGATGACAAAGAATATATATTAAATATAACCCTATGACAAAATCAAAAAATGCGGGATATTACATATTGTGGACACTTGGAATATTATTCCTCGGGGGAATATTATATTCTGTAGTCTCCGAGACGCTCCTGCCTTTATGGAACGAAGGCAGTAAAGATGAATTCATGCATAATATAATCGGAATACCGGTAATATTAACCGGCACGATAATTTTCGTTTACGGCGGATACAGATTTGTAAAAGACTCATTCAGCACAATGGGTAATGAAAAACTTATAACAAATACTTCGAAAATCCGCACAAAAGAAACTCCTAAAGAAATTAAATCAACAGCGAAGAAAGAAAATTTTCAAATGCAGTTAAATGCATGGAAAACGGGAGGAAAATATCTATTACTCGGAGCACTTTTAATAATTGCAGGAGGCATTACTATCAACCTTAAACAAATAATCTAAAAATGATAACCAATGCCGTAAAGATTAAATGCGGGGGCGGCGGGCATTTCGATACCCATTTTATAAACCATACTTTTACCGGTCAACTGATACCGGTACGCAATACCGAAAGCGGGCTGAAGCGGAAACATATTGTTTTTACCTTCCGATACTCTGAAAATCGGACCGCCTCCGAGACCAATTTCAAATTTATTATTGTTTGAAGTAAGATAATTTACCATTACGGGAACGCTGATATAAGCGTCAGCAGGGAAATCCGGATTCGGCGCAAATAAATATGAGTAATTGACACCTACCTTAATACTCGCATTCGGAGAAACCATCCTTTCATAATTCACTCCGACGGACACAGGTCCGAACGGAACAAATCCGAAACTAAGATAGAAAACATTCCGTGCCTCGGGCATACCCGACTGCGGAGAAGCATTCACTGCAAAAACTAAAACCAGAAAAATTAACCCGGACTTTTTCATTTTTATTTGCAATGTACAGCATTATTAAAATTCAAAAAAGGTATTAAATAAAACCCTATCGGGGTGACATATTTGTAGAAAAAATAGTAACAAAAAACATTAGGGTAACATTCTTGCAAAAAATAATAGTATCTAATAAAACCCAATCGGGGTGACATCTCTGTAGAAAAAAATATTAAAATTATGAAGATTTTGGGATTAAATATAAAATTTTAAATAATTATTCTTAGTGTACCTCGTGGTCTCAGTGGTAAAATTATTCCGCGTTAATCTTTGTTTATTCCGTGTAATCTGTTTTCCCGAAACGTTATTATTCTGCACACATCCGCTGATATCTGTCCTTTCTAAAATGCAAAAATATCGCAATAATATGTTAGTTTAAATCTGTATTTAATTTGTGCTTTCTGATTATTATCTTACTTCGTATAATTAAAAATTTGTAAATTGAAAAAAGTCGTACCCCTTCTTTTGGTTTTATTTTGTATGTCTTCCGCTCTTTTATCTTACCCTAAAGTAAACGTTATTGCACCTAACAGTTTCGCTTCCTATGAATATTTTCTGCCTGCAAGATTCTTCGACGATGTGAATAATAAATATACTACTGCCGGAAATATAGCAATGACTGTTACAAATTACGGTACTATCGGTAAGGGTTATTGCGGAACGCAGCCCTCCTGCCAGTATCCTAAAAATTCGGGTATTGAACATTTATGGCTCGGCGGTGTTTGGTTCGGCGGAATTAAAAACGGTATTACAAGCGTTACTACAGGCGCTATTGACGTTTCGAATGCACTTAAGCAGGAAGGATTTGAATTTTATAACGGTCCGGGTGCGGGTATTCTCGAACGCTCTTCGCTACAGACTTCACCGAATTACAGACCTGACGCAATTTCTCATCAGGATTTTGTGTGCGAATTTTTCGATACGGTTACTGCTGGTGTTCAGAATCATACTCCGCTCGGTATTAAAGTCCTGCTGGAAACCTATACTTATGATTTAAACTTTGCTAACTTTTTTGTTATTCTGAATTATAAGTTTGTCAATATCGGATACGGCGGAAATACTTCTGATATAGACAGCATCTACGTCGGTCTGTGGAAAGACTGCGTTGTAAGAAATATTAATATAACTCCCGGCTGTAATGTCGGTACCTCTTTCTTCTCGAAAGGAGCCAACGGATATGTTGATTCTCTGCGGCTCGAATATACTTATGACCATAGCGGTGATATAGGATTTACTGACAGTTATGCCGGCGTGAAGTTGCTCGGTGTTTCTCCTAAAGCACCCGCGGATTCCATTATTAAATCCTATTATACTATATGGCAGTTTAAAAATACTACCGACCCGTTTTATTTTTCACCGCTGACGGATGAAGCGAAGTATTCGAAACTTAAAGGTTATCTTACCACAAATCCACCTACAAGAATTGATACGGCAAGACTTAATTATCTAAGGAAAAATCCGGGCAACAGAACTACTCTTATTTCCTACGGTCCCGTTAAGAAAAACGACGGAACTTCCTTTACTTTAAGGTATTCGGTAGATACGCTGAATGTGGTATTCGCAGTGGTGTGCGGTAAGAAATACGGAACAGACCCTGCAAGCCTCGATACTGAAGAACAAAAGAAAATTTTATTCTCAAATGCGGCTTGGGCGCAGAGAGCTTATGATAACGGTTATAAACTGCCTTCGCCGCCGGATATCCCGTTTGTCCGTCCGGAAATTGATAATAGAAAGGTTATTCTCTACTGGACAAATAATGCCGAAAAATCAGTTGACCCGATTTCGGGGAATAAAGATTTTGAGGGTTATAAAATTTACAGAACACTACCGGGAAGGGATATTCAACTGAATCAGAATCTTGTTGATGAATTGAAACTGATTGCGGACTTCGACAGCGCCTATAATAATTACAGCAATAATACCGGATTCGGTTTTATCAAGATGCAGAATCCTGTTACTTTCCTCGGTGATACAAATGTTTATTATTATAAATTTGAATTCCCCGGTCAGTTAAACGGATTTCAGTATGTTTATACGGTCACTGCCTATGATAAGGGTGATGCCGCTCAAAATCTCGACGCACTCGAAAGTAGTATGCTTGCAAATGCTAAGAGACTGATTGTAGGTACTCCCGCTCAGGATAACAGCAGCGCGGAAGTCGGAGTTTATCCGAATCCGTATTACGGAAGTGCCTACTGGGATGGTACCGGAACGCGAAGCGAAGTTCTAAGGAAAATATATTTCTATAATCTTCCGTCAAAATGTGAAATTTCGATATGGACTCTCGCGGGAGATTTGGTTGACAGATTCACGCACGATGCAGCCACATATACGGGAACTGATATAGAATGGTTCAGAACCTTCGGAGACGGCTCGCAGAAATTCTCGGGCGGCGAACACGCCTGGGATTTGATTTCACGGCATGACCAGGCAATCGCTACCGGTCTCTATTTCTTTACCGTAAAAGATTTGAATACAAACGAAATTAAAAAAGGAAAGTTTTTAATAGTTAAATAGTTCTTTGAAAAATATCCTCATCACGGTACCTAATCCCATGAACTTGTCGAAAATCCCGTATGAACAAACTGAATCGGAATTCATCGGATGAGGAAAAAAAGAATAAGGAAAAAACCGGATGTGTTCCTCATCCCATGAACTCGTTCATCGGATGAGGAAAAAAAGAATAAGGAAAAAACCGGATGTGTTCCTCATCCCGTGAACTCGTTCATTGGATGGAAAAAAATTATCGGATGAGTGAAAAAAAAATCAATATAATCTGCTGATAAAATTTTTTAAATATAAAAAAAAACATAAATATGAAAAAATTAAAACTAATTCCGCTGCTTATAATCGTCGGATTCATTGCCTACGCAATGACAATGGAAATCCTTTCCTGGAATCCGCGTACTATTATGGAAATTCAATTTAAAAATGCCGATTCCCTCGCACTCGGAAAAGATAAATCCGATTTACTCGGCGATACTGTCGAAATTACAGGCAGAGTTGTAGCACCGCCGCAGGTTAATACTCCCTGGGGTATTAAAAGTTTACTCAGAGGTACTAATAGCTGGACTTGTTATCTTCAGGATACGGGTAATGCGCTATGGGGCGGTATCGTAGTCAGGCAGGCAACAAGATATACCAATACTTATATCCAGAATGTTGATACGGGTAATGTTATTAAAATCAGAGGTAAGGTTCAGGAATATTTTGGCCCGGATCCGATAGGAACTTCAGGATGGTTGACACAAATTGATTTAGATACTACCGCACCGATTTCAATTTTATCACTGGGAGGCTCAAGACCTGCTCCGAAACTCGTGAAAGTATCTGAGTTTGTTACAGGCGATTATCCCAACGGCGGTATAATTAATTATGTCGAAGGCGAAAAATATGAAGGTATGTATGTGGAATTCAGAAATGTTGAAACTTCAACAGGACTTGCTAACAGGCAGCCCTTCAGTATCGTTGACTCGCTCGGTAATAAAATCTATATAAGAGATTTTTCTAATTTCTATTCAACTTTCCCGAGTCCTTCGTCGGATACTCTGTATAAATTATGGAACTGGTCTGTCCCGACTCCCGGGACACAACTCAATTATATCAGAGGTGTCATTATAAATGCTAATAATGAAGGAGTCTTGTGGCCAACTTTACCATATGTTTTGGTTCCTCTTTATCCCAACGATATCAGCATCGGTCAGTCTGCACCCGTTCTCTCTAACCCTTCAAAACAGCCCGGCGTGCCTACTCCGTCTGACAGTGTAACTGTTAATGTTACTGTTACAAGTGTTACTCCTCTCACTAATGTTAGTTTGTTCTGGAGAATTAATAACGGTGCTTTCAGTTCGAAAAATTTCATAAATACTGCAGGAAATATCTATTCAACAAAAATTCCGCCCTATGGATTGAATACTATCGTTGAATATTTTATTAAAGCAACCAATACTGCAGGTTTATCCAAATTACTTCCTGCTGATACTTTAAAATCTAAACTCTTTTATGTTGTCAAAGCAAGCGATTCTTTATCAGTTCAGGAAGTTCAGTTTTGTCCGAATAACGGCGGATACTCGGGATTTGAAGGCGCCTTCGTTAGAGGTATTGAGGGTATCGTTACAGCCGATACGAATGATTACGGTAACTTTAACTATGTTAGCCCGGGAGGTACTCAGACTTCACCCCCGAAAGTGTATATTCAGAATGGAACCGGTCCTAACAGCGGTATATGGATTTCAGGAGCTACAGGTCACCTTGCAAGAGGTCAGAAAGTCAGAGTCCGCGGACTTGTTGAAGAGGAATATTATGTTACAAGAATTAATGTTTCTGTATTGAGCGACGTTCAGGTTTTATCAGGTGGTAATCCGCTGCCCGCTCCCCAGATACTGTCAACTTCTGTTCTTGCTAACGCAAAGCAGAACGGCGATTCTACTATTGAAAAGTGGGAAAGTGTTTTCGTCAGATTCGATACCCCCGTCACTATAAACTGTATTAATGCCGGTCTCGGTCTGCTTTGTACAACTAATGAACCGTTGCCGGATACAACGTTCAGAAGAAATTACGGAGAAATCCTTGTCTATGATAATTCATATGTTCCGGCAAGAATCGAACTTCAGGACGGCAATCATACGTTTACGAATAACTGGGACGGTGATACAATCGGAAAAACTCTGCTGACTAAAAATGATATTATATCTTATCTGCAGGGTATTCTTTATTATTCGTATGGAAGTTATAAAATGCTCCCGAGAGTTAATGCGGATTTTGGTGCAGTGACGCCAATCGGTATTAAAAATATTAACTCGGTCGTTAATTCATACACCCTGTCACAAAATTATCCGAATCCGTTTAACCCTGTTACAAAAATTAATTTTGCCGTTCCAAAAACCGCTTTCATAACTCTGAAAGTATATGATATCCTCGGAAGGGAAGTAAGAGTGCTCGTTAATCAGTCTCTCAACGGCGGTGAATATATCTTCGATTTCGACGGCTCGGATTTATCAAGCGGAATCTATTTCTATAGAATGAATGCTGTCGGAATGGATGGTAGTAGTTTCTCTGAAGTCAGAAAAATGGTATTAATGAAATAAAATTCATTGTATAATGAGAATTAATATTTCGAAATTGTTACTTGCTTGTCATTCGCTCACAAGTCTTCATATCCCTGCTTGTAGGGACGGGATTCTGTTTCACACCGCAGGATTAATTATAAGACAACAGCGTCATATATTCTTCGAAAGGAGAACCGATGAAAGATAGACAGTCAAGGTATCGTTATTCAAAATCACGCTATGCGGAAATGGACAGGTATGAAAGACCTTATCGCCGTGATGAAACCCCTGTCCGAAAAGAGAAGAATCGAACTGGTTCTCTCCTTGCCGGATTCCTGCTGATTCTTATAATCATTTTGATTTTCCTCGGATTCTTCTCCTGTAGTGACCCTCTGTCGGAACTTGTTCCTCCCGACTTCCCTGAAACTTATCTCTCGGTGTTTTCTTTGCCGGGAGATACGGTTGCACCGGGTGCTACTGTTAAAAAAATTTCCTGGTGGGGCGATGCTCCGAACGGATTCATTGTCGGATTCAATATTTCTTTCGATTCGGTTAACTGGGGATTCACTACTAAATATGACAGTACTTTCGTGTTTACTATTTCAGGTCAGGATAGTGCATTCAGAATCTGGGTCGCTTCTGTTGATGATAAAGGTCTTGTTGACCCGACGCCCGCTACGAATCTCTATCCCGTGATTAACTCCCCCCCTGTTATGCTCTTCGATGCTAATACGGATTTGCCTGATACGATTTTTCCTGTGGCTACCTTGAAATGGACCGGTACTGATCCTGATGGAGATTTTACTATTAAAAATTATCTCTGGTCTATTAACGATACTGATAATTTCAGAACTGTCCCCGGTAATATTAACTTGATGACTCTTACTAAAGACAGCGGCCTTGTCTCGGGAAACTACTGCTTATATATGAAAGCAGTTGATATTGCTGGTGCTGTCAGCCCTGTTGTGAGAATGCCGAGAGATACTTCAAAAATGTTTTTTGTCAGAGAAGCAGTCGGAAGAGTTCTGATTATTAAAGATATGCCTTCTGTTGATGTGTCGGCTGCAAATGCTTATTTCTCATCTGCACTCGATACTATCCTGTATAGCACTCTCGATATTAAATCTAATAACGGCTCACTTATTCCGAAAATTGTTAATCCTATGTTTATAGAAACGATGAAACTGTTTAATGTCGTTATATGGAGCGGTAACAGAGGCGGGCAGGTTATTTCCAATGACCCGAATTTCGCACTTGCCCAGAATTCGCTCCCTTTTTATCTTGCTTCCGGCGGAAAAGTGTTCTGGTCTTCGGGTATCCCCGATAATTTTCAGGGGCAGGGCTCGCTTTTTAATTTCGCTCCGGTTGATAGTATTAAATCTACCTGCTATATACAGTTTAATTTCCCGGGCGATACTCTGGTCTCCGTTGTTAACGGCTATCCTGATTTGTATGTCAGTCAGTTTATCGCCGTTACACGTAGCCTCTATTACAGGTCAACCGCTAAACTTGTCTATAAATTATTATATAATCCGAACAGACCTTACTGTCTCGAGGATTCTTTTATCGCTATTAAAGATGCTGAAAATAATCCGAAATTAATGCTTTTGGTTATGCCAATATATTTCCTTGACGGAAATCAGGAAAATTCTAAATTATTTTTAAATAAACTCTTCAAAGAATTCGGCTTGCTGCCGTCTTGATTGGAATATTATGAGAAGTAGTTATTCACAATTAATGTTTTTTCTTTCTGTTCTGACAGTCGGGGCAGCTTTTCTGTTTCCCTGTTTTATCTCTGCTCAGACAAGCACAGGTATGATATTTGGAACTGTTACCGATTCGCTCGATTTGCCGCTTGAAGGGGTCAGTATAAAAATCAAAGGCTCTTACCTCGGTGCAATATCGGAACCTGATGGTTTTTATAAAATAGAAGGAGTTAATGCTGGTATTTATACAATCCAGATTAATGCTATCGGTTACAGAACTGTTGAATATACTAATATAAAAGTGCTGGAAGGTCAGCAGAGAGAACTTGATATTCTGCTTGTCGAGACTTCTTATACGGTAGAACAGGAAATTGTCGTTATAGGTGAAAAACCGCTGCTCGATATCGAACAGACTTCGAGTAAACATACTATTACAAGCGATGATATCCAGAAAACAAATGTTAAAGATATTAAAGATATCGTTACACAACAGGCGGGAATTGTTCAGAGTGATAATGAAATTTTTATCCGCGGCGGTCGAAGTTACGAGAATTCTTACCTGCTCGACGGGGTTTCCGTCCAGGACCCCCTTTCTGGTACAGGTTTCGGTCTGCAGGTCTCCGCTAACTCTCTCGAAGAAGTTGAAGTTATTACAGGCGGTTATAATGCCGAATTCGGACAGGCTACAAGCGGTGTTATCAGCGCCAGAACTAAAGAAGGGAAATACAGTCAGTACAATTTCTATCTGTCCTTCCTTAGAGATAATATCGGTCTTAATAAAAATATCGGTTCAAGTTTTAATACTGATATCGTTGAGTTCAATTTTGGCGGTCCTGACCCCGTGTCTAAATATGTTTTTGATTTACTGAAAATTAAACCGCTCGGAGAAGTTACTTTCTTCGGTAATTTCTTTATGGGGATTTCAGATGGATTTTATGCCAATAGAACTGGACGTAAAGCAACCAGACTATATTCTTCAACTTTCGGAGGAACAAGGTTTACTCCGAGACAGGATAATAACTGGTATTGGCTGGGAAAACTTACTTGGAAATTTACTCCGCAAATGAAATTGTCTTATACATATTCCCAGTCCATTTCTATTAATCAGAATTCTACTTCACTGCAGACTAATCTTGAATATGTCGAACCGTCACCGGGTTATCAGTTTTATTTTCAGGAAATTCTTGATAATGCTAATGTTTATACATCTAAATCTGATGTCAATACGCTTACCTGGACGCATACTTTGAGTGCAAGTTCCTATTATGAGGTTAAACTTAATAGATTTTTTACAAATTTGAGAGTTGATGCAAACGGTAAAAACTGGAACGAATATTCAGAACCGCTGGATTTAATTAAACCGCCTTTTAAATATTATTATATAGATTCACTCACAACAGGTATTATTCCGGGTAACGGATTCTATGATATCGGGAATCCCTTTACCTGGCATGACCATCACGTTGAAGAATATTCAGTAAAAACCGATTTTGTTAATAATTTTACTCCGAAAAGCAAATTTAAGGCAGGTTTTGAAGCAAGTTTTCAGGAAATGCAGTTAATTGATATCTATCAGCCGTGGATTAAACCTATGGGTCTGAATAATGATGTCTATAAAGTTTATCCCGCTTTCGGAGGTCTCTATGCCCAGCATTCACTTCAGTTTATGGGAATGATTTTGAATTATGGTCTTAGATTCGATTACTGGTTCCCGGGTAAATTCGTTGATGATGCAGTGAAAAATCCCGAAGTTGTCACAATTCCGGATGAAATCAGACAGAAATACTTTGATGAAACTTACGATTTATTCGGAAGAAGATGGAAAGGAAGAATTTCACCAAGACTGGGTATCTCTCATCCGATAACAGATAACCAGACTTTGTTTTTCTCGTACGGACATTTTTCAAAACGCCCGAAACCTCAGTTTATTTATGCTAAACTTAATCCCCAGACTGCACAGTCAACTTTCCAGAAATTCGGTAATCCCGCTCTTAATCCCGAAACTACTGTATCTTATGAACTCGGAATCAGAAATCAATTTACTAATGATGACGTTCTGACTATTACGGCATATTATAAAAATATATATGATTATGTTTCAACGCGGAGTATTGTAATTAATAGTGGAAGATATATAGGAAAGAATTTTATTAGTTATTTTAACCTCGATTATGCACGTTCACGCGGTGTCGAAGTTGAATATAAGAAAAGAATCGGGAAATGGTTCAGCGGCAGGTTTAATTTTACTTATTCTGTCGCAACAGGAAAAAGTTCGACTTCCGACCAGGGTTTTCTTATCGTTACAAGGGGTGCACAGGAAACTGTCTCGGAAACTTTCCTCGGTTGGGATAGACCGCTTCAGTTCAGTTCAAATCTGTTCTTCAGACTTGAAAAAGGAAAAGGATTGTTCGGTTTTGCTAAAAATATTCTCGATGACATTAATCTTAAGGCAAGAATATTCTTTCAGTCAGGAAGAAGATATACTGAGCAAATACTGACTGGAACTCTTGAAAATGGAAGACCTGAATATACTCCAGATTATGATAATATTTATGGAAAAATCGGTGATAACTGGTTCTATGTTGACCTTATATTAGACAAATATATTGAAATATTTACGATGGATTGTATTTTGTCGCTTTCTGTAAAAAATTTGTTCAATAATCAGAATTCGACGATTATCAATCCCGTAACGGGTAGAGCGTATGAAACAGGCGACCCGACTCCGAATTACTGGAATGACCCCCTGTATCCGGATTTACAATCACCGCTCGACCCGTTTCCGTATAATCCCGCACGTTATCTCGCTCCAAGACAAATTTTGTTCGGTATTTCTCTTAAATTGTAAAAGTTTATTTTTTTATAATGAAAAATTTTTTTAAAATACTGGTTTTTATTCTGTTTGTGAGTGTCAGTATCTCTTTTGCTCAGTTAATTCCTAACCTCGGCGGACAGAAAACAGGTACGTCTTCTCTGCAGTTTCTGAAAATAGGGCACGGAGCACGCTCTGCAGGTATGGCTGAAACTTTTGTAGCAGTTTCGGATGATATCTCGTCTCTGTTCTGGAATCCGGCTGGTCTCGTCGCCTTTAAAGAGAATGGACTTACTATGTCCCATACAGAGTGGTTTATTGATACACACCTTGAATTTATCGGCGGTGTCTATCACTTTGGAGGAAATAATGCTCTCGGTGTTAGCGTTACCGCTCTGACCACCGAAGATATGAAAGTTACTACAGAACTTCAGCCTTTCGGTACGGGTGCCTATTTCAGATATTCGGATATTGCTATCGGTCTTTCCTATGCAAGACAGTTAACGGAACAGTTCTCTTTCGGTGCTACGGTTAAATATGTCGAGGAGACGCTTGGAGAATTGAAAATGAGAACCGTTGTCGGAGATTTGGGTACGTTTTACCGTACAGGTCTCGGCACTACACGCTTTGCTGTCGTTATTTCAAATTTCGGCGCTCAGGTGTCGCCTACAGGTAGTGTTGATTTAATCGGAGGTCGTACTGCCGATAATTTTCAGAAATTCCCGCCGCCTACTCTGTTTAAAATTGGATTCGCTATGGAACCGATTCTTACGGCTACTAACAGACTCACGACCGCTATTCAGTTAAATAGTCCGAATGATAATGCCGAGCATTTTTCACTCGGTGCTGAATATTCATTTAAAGAAATGCTTTTCCTGCGTGCCGGTTATAAATTTAATGTTGACGCTGAAAATTTTTCGGCTGGCGCAGGTCTGAAAGTGCCGATTTCGTTTGCTAAAATTAATCTTGATTATGCTGTCTCTAATTATAGACAACTCGGTATTGCTCATAGAATATCTTTAAATATTTTATTACCGCATTAATATGAAAAAAGTATATAAATATTTGCCGCTATTCCTGATTTCCGGCTTTTTTGCTTTACTGGTTTACTATGGCTGTGAACCTAAACTCGACCTCGCACAATTCCCGATTACTAATACGGGAAATATTACGGTCAGCGATACAACTTATGTCCAGCAATATCCCGTCTGGACTCAGTTCAATGCTCCGGAAGATATTTTCGTCGGTAAAGAACCGCTTATTTATGTAGCGGATACAAGAAATAATAGAGTCGTCCAGATGGATTTGGGTGGTTCAGAAATCGGCTCTATTGATATGTCCGGTATTAATGTGAACTTCCCTAAAAAAATTACGCAGGATAATAATTTCGACTTGCTGGTAATATGTGATTCCGCAGTAAGTCAGTTTGATACGGTCAGTGTAGTTTACAGACTTAAACTCGTTGAGGGCGGCGGAATTATTTCTAATGCAAGGAAAATCAGACTGCTGTCAAGCCTCGAAGGTACCGTTCTGTCGAGTTCTAAAAGAAAATTTACCGGTATCTGCACTTTTCCGGATAATTCGTTTATTCTTACAAGAACAGGTCCGAATAATTCCGGTATTGACCCTGATAATGCCCTGCTGAAAGTCAGATGTAATGAATCTGTGCAAAATGTTACAACTTATACGGGTTTTCAGACTACGGGAAATGGAGTGTATTCTCTCGAAAAAACATCATCTGTCCTTGTTCAGAGAAATAGTCAGACGGATTTTATTTTAACAAGAAATACTAATGATTTCGGGTTTAAAGTCCTTTGGTTTGAATATGAACCCATTGACGGGGCTTATGAACCCAAATTCCTGCCGGAAGGTAACTCTGACCTTATTAAAAAACAGTTCGGAGGTCCTGCCTCTGTTGCTATGGATCAGTATATGAATCTTTATGTTATTGATGCTGCCTATGACTCTGTTTATAAATATTCGGGCTCGGGTAAACTTCTGCCGGGCTCTTTCGGCGGTAATGGAGCAGGTGAAAATAAATTTAACCGACCTATGGGTGTCGCATTCTTCGATAAAGTCCTGTATATTGCTGATACAGGTAATAACCGCATTATCCGTTTTAAACTGTCAACTGATATAAATTAATAAATTATGGCAAAACAAGTTAAGAAAAAATTAAAAAATATTACATATTATACTGAAAATAATAATTATAATTATCTTCTTTTTATTACTTTCGCAGTTTTCCTGATGTTCTTTACCACTTTTAAAATTACGGGTGATGATGATGTATTCTGGCATCTGGCGACAGGTAAATATGTAGTCGAAACTCTGCACGTGCCTTCTGTGGATATATTTGGTTATATGTCTGAAAATGATGCGTGGATGCCTTTCGAGTGGGGATGGGATGTGCTTACTTATCTTGTCTATAGTTTCTCGGGTTATACCGGTCTGTCAATTCTGCGGTCAGTTCTGCTTTTTGCTGTCTTCGGTATTTTCATATATATAATGAGAAGATTTAAAGTTAATTATACATTTATTTTTATTTATCTTTTTATTTTTGCATTCGCAATTATTGACAGACTTACACCGCGACCTCACCTGATGTCATATCTTTTCTTCGCTTTCTTTATTCTTATTATTACGGAATACAGGTATTTCGACCGTGAACATTATAAGAAATTGTTTTTACTGCCGATTATTGTATTGTTCTGGAGTAATATGCATATGGGTATTATTGCGGGTATGTTTCTACTCGTTATTTATTTTGTCTCCGAAGTTCTTATGTCTTATTATCAAAAGATTAATAAACCGAAGGATATCCGCCCGCTTACTAAACCTGAACTCGTTCGGCTGTTTCTGATTATTGTTGCCTGCTTCCTGATAATGCTGATTAATCCGAATGGATATGAGACTTATATATATGCCTATAGCCATACTAAAATGAAACTGCTCGAAACTGTTAATGAATGGCGGTCTCCTTTTGATAAAAATTACAGGACGGGTATGGTCGTTATGCTGTACTGGCTTTTCCTTTTTGGTGGCATTTTTACACTTTATTATGCACTGAAAAAGAAAGATTTTTTTCCCTTCCTTTTGTATGCGGGATTTGCTGTGTATTCGGTCAGGGCTATTAGATTTACTGTTGATTATATTATTGTCTTGTTCGTTTTCGTTGTCGTTTCACAGTATTACTGGCTCTCTAATATTTTCTCTAAAAAATTTAGGGAAGCAATATTCAATACACCATATCTGAAAATAATTTTGGCACTGTTCTTCGTTTATTTGATATTTCCTATGAAATCCAATACTTTATATCTCGAAACTTTAAGATATTATAGAATTACGGGTTTTGGAATTAATTCGGATTTTATTCCCGTCCAGATGTTCGATTTTATGAAACAAAATAATATTCCCGATATAGGAAACAGGATTTATAACCATTTTGGTACAGGAGGCTATTTTGTGTGGTCTTTCCCCGGAAAAAAGAATTTTATTGACAGTAGAAATCTCAATGACTCTTTATTTTTAAAATATTCAGATATTTTGAAGAAATATCCCGGTTTTGAGAAAAATCTCGAAGATTTCGGGATTGATTATGCAATTTATCTTGCCCCCGATTTGGTTAGGGGTCCGGAGGAAATGAATACTACTATTATTTCCTATTTCTGTACAAGCCCTAACTGGAAACTTATTTTCTGGGACGATAAATCGTTCCTCTGGGTGAAGAATATTCCTAAATTTCAGGATCTGATTGATAAATATGAATATAAATATTTTAATCAATATACTACCGCTTACCGTAAGGATATCATTGAGAAAGGCTTGAGAGAAGATAAAGAAACTGTTATTAAGGAATATAACAGAAAGGTTCAGGAAGAACCTAACGGAGTTGTTTTAAATACTTTCCGTATAACATATCAGAATAGATTATTTAATAATTAATTAAACATAATGAAAAAGTATTTTATTTTAATATTTTGTGCTCTGTTATTTATCGGCAGTGCCTCTTTTTCTCAGGTTTCGCCCATTGCCTCTATAAGAATTAATGATGCAAACGGAGTTCCGTTGATGCTGAACCAGAGCGTTACTATAACAGGTATTGTAACGGCAAAATTCGGTACTGTTCAGTCCTTTATTCAGGATAATACCGCAGGGATGTGTATTTATGATTCCCCGTTTACTTCAGGTGTAAGTCTCGGAGATAGCGTTATTGTTACCGGTACTCTTATTCATTATCAGGGTCTGTCGGAATTGCAGCCGGTTTCCAATTTTACTGTCGTGGGCTCGGGAAAGACCGTTAATCCGATTGTCATTACACTCCAGCAGTTCGTTAATCAAACCTGGAATGGAATGGAAGAATACGAAAGCAGACTGTTGAGAGTTAACGGAGTAACTTTCGCTGCTTCGGGAAATTTTGCAGGAAATACTAATTATACTATTTCTGATGCAACAGGTACATACAATAATGCATTGAGAATCAGTAATACGACGAATCTTGTCGGTACTTTGATTCCTTCGGGTCCCTGCGATATTATTGGAATAGGTAGCCAGTATGTAACTTCTCCCCCCTATAGCACAGGTTATCAGTATATGCCAAGGTCAACTTCCGATATTATAACATCAGGTCCTTCAATTAACTCTGTTCCCCTGGAATCAAATATTCAGCAGACAAGCGTTACTTTATCCTGGACTACATTAAGCCCGGGTGACACTAAAGTAAAATATTTTATTTCGGATTCGCTCTATCAGCCTGAAATTTATACCGATTCCGTCTATAATCCCGCTCAGGTCACGAACCACAGTGTTGATTTGTCCAATCTTGTACCCGGTAGAATCTATCAGGCAATGATTTCCTCGACTAACGCAAATGGAACAAGTGTCTATTCACCGAAGTTCTTCACAACCCTCTCGCATTCCTCCTCAACCGGCAAAATTGATATATATTTCAACCTTTCCGTGGATTCTTCGGTTGCTTTTCCCGGTAATGTTGCACAGGGCAATATTGACCTCAAAACACGCCTTATGCAGAGAATTGACTCCGCTCAGTACTCCATAGATATAGCTATCTATTCCTTTAATGATATCACTATTCTGAGAGACAAATTAATCAATGCTTTTTCCAGAGGTGTCAAAATACGTATCGTATATGACCATAGAGACGGCAATATTCAGACACTTATGCAGGACCTCATTAACGCCGGAATCAGGGTACAAATGAGGCCACTTGGCACTTACATAATGCATAACAAATTCATCATCTTCGACTCCCGCGACACATCCTCCTATAGCGACGATTGGCTCTGGACAGGCTCCGCTAACATTACAAATCAGCAGTTCTACACCGATGCTCAAAACGTACTCTTCATACAGGATGAATCATTATGCAAAATTTTCACTCGCGAATTTGAAGAAATGTGGGGCTCTCACAGCGATTACAACAATCCCTCTCTCGCTAAATTCGGAACCTCAAAATCCGATAATACCCCCCATATTACTTATGTCGGCGGTAAAAAATTTGAAATCTATTTTGCTCCTTCGGAAGATATTTCCACAAAACTTGAAAATCTCATTCTAAATGAAACACATAAATCCATAAACTTTTGTATACTTATATTCACTCGGTTCAATATAGCAAACAGAATGAAAACAAAGTATAATCCTCCTAACGTAATGGTCAGAGGTGTTTTCGATTCACAGAATAGTAATGAAAATTTATATAAAGAAATGAAAGGTATAGGAGGAACATATCCCTGGAATCCTCCCGCAAGAGTTTATCTTGAAAGTTTTACGGGATTATTACATCACAAATATATGACCATTGACCCCGAAATGCCTTCCAGTAATCCGGTTGTAGCGACAGGTTCTTATAACTATACGAATTCCGCAACTTTAGGTAATGACGAAGGAATAATATTTATTTATGATTCATTGATAGCAAATTTATATTTTCAGGAATTTGCTAAAAGAATTACCGATGCTGGTGGTTCCGTAGGTATAGAAAACATCGCTAATGAAATTCCCTCCGGATATATGCTTGAACAGAATTATCCGAATCCTTTCAATACTGTAACAAAAATTGAATTTGATATTCCTGTATCCGAAAATGTAACACTCGTTATTTACGATGGACTCGGAAGAGAAGTGAAAAGAATTGTAAATCAATTCCTGATGCCGGGAAAATACGCTGTTAATTTCAGTGCGGAAAATCTTTCAAGTGGAATCTATTACTATAAGATGACATCAGGTAATTTTCAAAAGGTTAAAAAAATGATTCTGCTTAAATAAGAACGAGGTAAACTGAAAAGTTAAAATCGACTCACCTAAAAATAAATGTGAGGCGATTTTTTTTATATATAGTCAAGAAACTGCCTAATATATAGAAGTATAAAATAAAATACTATTGAAGTTATCATACTAATATTTTTAGATGAAATAAGTCTGATGACTATATAGAAGTTAGGAAACTATTTTTTATACAAAAATTTTAAACAAAGTATAAATTCTTATATTTTTATATTGTCAAAAATGCAATATATTTGAGAAATTAGAATATGGCTAACATTTTATTAGTAGATGACGATGTAGCCTCTATCGCTGTATTGAAAAAATATATTGAAGAGGCAGGTCACACTGTAACAGCAGTTTTTGATGCAAAAAGTGCATTGGACAGGGTCAGGCATTTCAAATATGATATCGTCATAACTGATTTTAATATGCCTGATATGAACGGCATTGAATTAACAGAGGAAATTCTGAAAATAGAAGCCGATAGTATTGTAATACTTATAACTGCTTTTGCATCAATTAAATCAGTAGTAGATGCTATGAGAAAAGGCGCCTATGACTATCTCGCTAAACCACTGAATAAAGACGAACTTCTGCTGTCAATCAAAAGAGGTCTGGAACGTATTTCAATAATGAACGAGAACATACTGCTAAAACAAAAATTAAAATTATCCGAAAAGAAAGAAGACAAATACGAAACAATAAATCCCGAAGTGCAATCAATAGTGAATGAAGCAAAGAAAGTTGCTGCTACTGATTCATCCATACTAATAACAGGGGACAACGGGACAGGTAAAGAGGTTCTTGCTAAATTTATATTCAACAACAGTCAGAGAAAAGACAGGCAATTTGTAATATTGAATTGTGCGGCAATACCGGCTTTATTACTGGAATCAGAACTCTTCGGACACATAAAAGGTTCATTTACGGGAGCAATCAAAGACCACAAGGGTTATTTTGAAATAGCCAATAACGGAACAATTTTTCTTGATGAAATAGGTGACTTGGATACCATGCTTCAGGTCAAGTTACTGAGAGTTATTCAGGAAAAAGAATTTTCGAGGGTAGGGGACACACGTATATTATCAACAGACGTCAGAATTATTACTGCAACAAATAAAGATTTAAAGCAGGCAATTGCTGAAGGTAAATTCAGAGAAGACTTGTATTACCGCCTTAACGTCTTTGAATTTCATTTGCCTTCTTTAAAAGAGAGAAAGGAAGATATAAAATTTTATTTTGACAAATTTATTAAGGAATTATCCGCACAACACAGAAAACAAATATCAGGTGTAGATGAAGAAGTATATAGATTATTGAATTCCTATGACTGGCCCGGAAATATAAGAGAATTGAAAAACATTGCAGAAAGAGTTACTGTTCTTGCCGATTCGAATATAATCACTATTGATTTACTACCACCTACAGTTTTAACAGTTTCGGGTAAATCCAATACCGATTTAAATGATTACAAAACAATGAAGGAACTTGTATTTCATAAATTTGAAATCGATTTTCTTGAAAAACAATTGAAAATTCATAAAGGAAATGTTTCTGCTGTTGCAAAAGCAATTAATTTTCATCCCGTAAGTCTGAGACAAAAAATAAGTAAACTCGGCATTAACCCGCAAAAATATAAAAATCCTGAAAATTGAATATAATCATAGAACTAAAAAACTATAAATTTATTGGGAGAAGATAATAAGTGAACATATCATACAACAGAAACAAATTATTGAACAGGGAAACAATCAAGAGTCTAAAAGAACTGGGTTCAGTTGATGGTAAATTGTTTCTGAATGAAATAATGAAACTTTATATATGTGAAGCGGATAAATTGCTGACACAAATGGAATCACAGATAAATAAAAAGAACTTTGATGATTTGAAAATATCATCACATACACTGAAGGGTGCCAGTGCGAATATCGGTGCCGTCGAAGTATCGGCATTATCCTCACGTATTGAAGAACTATCAAAAAAAACAGATGATTCAAATCTTCAGGATTTATATAATGCTTTAAACGAATGTTACAAATTAACTAAAAAAGAATTAGAAAATCTGATTTCATAATTTATATCCAATGAATTTTACAAAGAGAACGAAAACGTGCGGTGAACTGAACATCACCGGAAAAGGGGAATATATAACTCTGAACGGATGGGTAACAAAAATCAGAGATCTCGGAGGACTTTTATTTATAGATTTGAGAGACAGGTATGGATTAACACAGTTGAAAATCAATCCCGAAAATAAATCAATATATGAAACTGCAATGACTTTGGGAAATGAATATGTTATTTCTGCATCCGGTACAGTTATCGAAAGAGAAAGCAAAAATATGAATATTCCAACCGGTGAAATAGAAATTGATGTTGACAAACTCGAAATACTCAATAAGTCTGATGTCCCGCCGTTTAACATTGAAGAAGAAGTCAAAGCTTCTGAGGAACTAAGACTTCAGTACAGATATATGGATCTTCGCAGAAAAACTATGCTCAAAAATATTATTCTGCGGAATGAAGTATATCACATTGTTCACAACTATTTCAAAGATTTAGAATTTGTAGAAGTAGAAACTCCTGTTCTGATGAAATCAACTCCCGAAGGTGCAAGGGATTTTCTTGTTCCTTCAAGAATTCATAAAGGAAAATTTTATGCATTACCTCAGTCTCCCCAGACATATAAACAAATACTTATGATTGCGGGGCTCGACAGGTATGTTCAAATATGTAAATGTTTCCGTGATGAAGATTTAAGAGCAGACAGACAGCCCGAATTCACCCAGATTGATGTTGAGATGAGTTTCATAAAGCAGGATGATGTATTCGATATATCTGAAGGACTTTTCAAAAGAATCTGGAAAGAAATTAAAAATATTGATATTATAACTCCCTTCAGAAAACTTACTTATGATGATGCGATATTACTTTACGGAACTGATAAACCTGATTTAAGAATTGAGAAGATTTCCGAAATTCACCTTATTACGGAAATCGTAAAGGATAGTGAATTTAAAGTATTTCAGGATGCAGTTAAAAAAAACGGTATAATCGCAGCGATAAAACTCGACAGAATTATTGACAATAAAAATAAAAAAATTGAGATTACAAGAAAAATTACTGATAATCTGACAGAATATGTTAAACAACTCGGATTTGGCGGAATTGGATACATGAAAATTGGTGTCAATGGTGAAGTTTCTTCTCCCATAGCAAAATATTTGAGTCAGGAAAATATAACGGAATTGCTTGGTGAATTTAATGCTGAAGAAGGCGATACAATATTTATTTTATCGGGGGAATATATGAAAGTTCAGACCGCACTTGGGAATTTGAGAAATAAAATTGCTGCAGATTTCAATTTAATAAATGAAAGCAGATATGAATTCCTTTGGATTACGGATTTTCCTTTGTTTAAATACAATGAGGAAACCGGCGGATTTGAAGGAGAACATCACGTATTTACTATTCCAAGAAACGAGCATCTAAAATATCTTGACAGTAGTAACAGGAATGAAATAGAAAGCATCAGAGCAATATGTTACGACCTTGTATTAAACGGAAATGAAATCGGAAGCGGCAGCATTAGAATACATATTCCCGAAATACAGAATAAAGTATTTAAAATCATAGGACTGACAGATGAAGAAGCAAAGAGTAAATTCGGATTTCTTCTTAATGCATTCAAATACGGTGCTCCTCCGCACGGGGGAGTTGCTTTCGGATTTGACAGAATTGTTGCTGTATTATGCGGAGTTAAATCAATAAGGGAAGTTATTGCTTTTCCGAAGACTGTAAGTGCATCATCCCTTATGGATGATTCTCCGGACATTGTAGAAGAAAAACAATTAAAAGAACTCGGAATAAAATTAGAAAAAAAGTAATATTTTCGACTTTAGAAAGAAAAGTGAAATGATTAAATTAAAAGAATTTTTTAATAATTAAAATTGTATATGCCAAAATATAAAGTTAAAGATTTAAAATTAGCAGAGCAGGGAAAAAGAAGAATTGACTGGGCTGAATCAAGGATGCCTGTTTTAGCCGCACTCAGGGAAAAATTTAAAAAGACCAAACCTTTTAAAGGATACAGGATAGCAGGATGTTTGCATGTTACCAAGGAAACCGCCGTATTGGTGAGAACATTTGTGGACGCCGGTGCACAGGTCAGCTGGAGCGGATGCAATCCTTTATCGACACAGGATGACGTTGCTGCGGCACTTGCAAAAGAAGGTGTTTCGATTTACGCATGGCACGGAATGAATACAAAAGAATTCTACTGGTGCATAGAAAGAACACTGGATTTCAAACCTCAGTTAACTCTTGACGACGGTGCTGATTTAATATTTACTGTTCACAACAGATATAAAAATTTAATCCCGACTATGATTGGGGGAACCGAAGAAACGACAACCGGAGTTCACAGATTGCGTAAGATGGCGGAGCAGGGTGCATTGAAATATCCTGTTTATGCGGTTAATGATTCAATAACAAAATGGGATTTCGATAATGTCTATGGAACAGGACAATCAACTATAGACGGCATATTAAGAGCAACATCAGTATTAATTGCAGGAAAGAATTTTGTGGTAGCAGGTTACGGTCATTGCGGAAAAGGTGTTGCAAGCAGAGCTAAAGGTCTTGGTGCAAATACGATTATTACTGAGGTAAAACCCACTGCAGCATTAGAAGCAACACTTGAAGGACATAGAGTAATGAAGATGGATGATGCGGCAAAAGTCGGTGATATATTTGTTACTGCAACCGGAGTAAAGGATGTAATCGTCGGCAGGCATTTCAAATTCATGAAAGACGGTGCAATCGTTTGTAATACCGGTCATTATGACTGCGAGATAAACATTAAAGACTTGGAAGCAATTAAGAAAAGAAAAAGAGAATTAAGAAAAAATAACGAAGAATATACATTAAAAAACGGCAGGAAAATATTCTTGCTTGCAAAAGGAAGACTTGTCAATCTATCTGCTGCAGAAGGACATCCTTCGGAAGTAATGGATATGAGCTTCTCAAATCAGTTTAATGCACAGTTGAAACTTGTTGAATCTCATAAATCCGGAAATAAATTACCCGTTGATGTGTATGTACTTCCGGAAAAAATGGACCAGGAAATTGCAGGACTGAAACTCAGAACAATGGGCTTAAACATAGATAAACTTACGAAAGAACAGGAAAGATATATCAACGATTTTTCGGAAGGAACGTAATCAATTAAGAATTAAAAATTAAGAATTAAGAATAAATTAAGAATTAAGAATAAACTATAAATTAAGAATTAAAAATTATAGTAAGACTATTGAAGGATTCTAATGTTATCGTTGAGAAGAGTTTTAAATTTGCTGTGAGGATAGTTAATTTATACAAATATTTAAATGAGAAAAAGAAAGAATTTGTTCTTTCAAAACAAGTGTTAAGAAGCGGAACATCGGTAGGTGCAAATATTGAAGAGGCAATCGGCGGCAGAACAAGGAAAGATTTCATTAGTATCTTATCAATTGCATATAAAGAAACAAGAGAGACTAAATTTTGGTTAAAATTATTGAAAGAATGTAATTATCTTGATAACAAGTTGTTTAAGTCTATATATGATGATTGTGAAGAAATATCTAAGATATTAAGCAGTATAATTATTACTTCTAAAGCTCGTTCTTGAAAATATTATTTTAGAACTAACTACATACTGAAAAAAGTTCTTTTAAATATGTAATTATAAATATTTTTTCAATATTATTAATTCTTAATTTTTAATTCTTAATTGAATTGCTAGCGTAGCTCAGTTGGTAGAGCAGCTGATTCGTAATTAGCAGGTCAGGGGTTCAAATCCCCTCGCTAGCTCAAAAAGAAAGAGGGATTATCGCTTGATTATAATCCCTCTTTTAATATTCTGATTATTTCTCAATAGAATTAACGCACAATTTTGCCTAATCTTTCCCATCTTATTGAGCCGAGCAGGTTAAAAAAGTCTGCGAAGGAAATATTAGCGTCCCAGGACCAGTATATCATTAATGCTTCACCTACAACATTTTCCATCGGCATAAATCCCCAGTATCTGCTGTCGAGTGAATTATTCCTGTTATCGCCCATCATGAATAGATAATCGCGTTTTACTTTATAATCGCCGTTTATCAACTCCTGTCCGTCAACGTATACTTTTTTGTCACCTCTCATTTCTATTGCGGAGCCTTCTCTTATTACAAACATTTTCCACGATTCAAAATTGGATGTATCAATTTTTATTATATCACCCTCTTTTGGAACACGTATTGGTCCGTAATTATCCTCGTTATAACCGGAATTTTTCGGGAATATCCTTGTATTCTTCATACCAAGAGGTTGTAGAGAAGCAAATTTTACATCGGGTGCATTCTGGAATACTTTCCCGTTATTATATATTACTCTGTCAACTATGTGTATTGTATCTCCCGGAACGCCTATACATCTTTTAATATAATTCAGAACTTCCTTCGATTGTTTTTCGTCTCTTTCGCCCGGAAAATCAAATACAATAACATCACCCGGTTTAGGATCTTTAAATCCGGGTAATTTTATGTATGGCAGTCTTATATCCGTAAAAGGAATATTTCTTGGAGTAGTCGCTCCGTATGTAAATTTTGTAACAAGTAAAAAATCACCCACCTTGAGTGTTTCTTCCATCGAACCTGTAGGGATTCTGTACGCTTCAAATAAGAATACTTTAATTAAAAATGCCGCTACCGCAGCATATAAAAAAGCATCAAATAATTCTTTGGATTTTGATTTCTTAATTTTTGATTTTTCTTTTCTTTTCTTTTCTTTTGCCATTTTCTCCTTTTAATTTATCTTTCGATTGTTAATGCCGCTAAAAATGCTTCCTGCGGAATTTCTACTGAACCTACTTGTTTCATACGTTTTTTTCCCTCTTTTTGTTTCTCGAGAAGTTTTCTTTTCCTCGATATATCACCGCCATAGCATTTTGCAATTACATTTTTTCTTAATGGACTTATCGTCTCTCTTGCTATTACTTTGCTTCCTATGGCAGCCTGAATAGCAACTTCAAACATCTGCCTCGGTATTAATTTACGCAATTTTTCACATAATTTCTTTCCCCAGGAAAATGCATTATCCCTGTGCAGTATAGCAGAGAATGCATCGACAGATTCTCCGTTTAACAATATATCAAGTTTAACAAGGTCCGATTTTCTGTATTCAATAAAATGATAATCAAATGAAGCATACCCTCGCGATGTTGATTTCAGTTTATCGTAAAAGTCAAATATTATTTCTGCAAGCGGAAATTCAATGTGCAAATCAACCCTCTTGGAATCTATGTAATTTGTTGTTTTATAAACCCCTCTCCTGTCTGATGCAAGTTTCATTATATTCCCGATGTATTCAGATGGTGTTATTATATGTGCTGAAATATAGGGCTCTTCTATATAATCAATTTCAACAGGTTCAGGCATATCTGTCGGATTATCAACCAGAACAACTTCCTGATTTGTTTTATATACTTTGTATTCAGCATTAGGTACGGTCGTAATTATTGTCATTCCGTATTCGCGCTCCAGTCTTTCCTGAATTATCTCAAGATGTAGCAATCCGAGAAATCCGCATCTGAAACCAAATCCCAGTGCAACTGAAGTTTCAGGTACATATGTGAGGGAAGCATCATTAAGTTTTAATTTTGATAACGAATCTCTTAAAAGTTCAAATTCGTTGCTTTGTGTAGGATATATTCCGCTGAATACCATTGGTTTTACTTCTTTATATCCTGGGAGGGGATGTTCAATAGGCTGTGATTTGTGAAATATTGTGTCGCCGACTTTTGAATCGTTAACATCTTTAATATTGGCAATTAAATATCCGACATTGCCTGATGCGAGTTCTTTTGTCCTTAATCTTTCCATTTTTAAAATTCCGGTTTCTTCTGCTTCAAATTCTTTTCCGTTAAAATAGAATACTATTTTATCCCCTTCTTTTAAAGTACCTTCGAAAACTCTCAGATAAACGACTACTCCTCTGTATATGTCAAAAACGGAATCAAATATTAATGCCCTGAGGGGCTTGTCTTCAGCAATTTTGGCAGGTGGGATTTTATTTACAATCGCTTCAAGTATTTCTTCTGTACCTATATCGCTTTTTGCGCTGGCAGATATTATGTCTTCCCTTTTTCCGCCTATAAGTTCGATAATCTGGTCTTTTACCTCGTCAATCATTGCGCTTTGCAAATCTATTTTATTAACTACGGGAATAATTTCAAGTCCTTGGTCAATAGCAAGGTACAAATTACTTATTGTTTGAGCTTCAACTCCCTGAGTTGCATCAACTACTAAAATAGCACCTTCACAGGCGGCAAGTGACCTGGAGACCTCATATGAAAAATCAACGTGACCGGGTGTATCAATCAAATTCAATATGTATTCATTACCGTCTTTTGCTTCATACTTCATCTGAATTGCATGAAGTTTGATTGTTATACCCCGTTCCTGTTCAAGTTCCATATTATCAAGAACCTGCTTCATCATATTCCTGCTGTTGACCGTTCCCGTATGCTCGAGAAGCCGGTCAGCCAGAGTTGACTTTCCGTGGTCAATATGTGCGATTATACAAAAATTTCTGTATTTTGACAAGGTTTAATCTTTCTTATTCCGATAATATATAAAAAAAGTGGTATCCAAAAAAATTATTAGATTCCACTTTCAATTATAAAAATTAAAAATAATTATGCGGGGTTTTCGGGTGAATCAGATTTTTTTGGTTTTCTTTCGTTTCTGATGGTTTGTATGTCTTTCCTGATTTCCGCCGCAAGTTTCCTCATATTATTGAGTTCTTTTCTTAATCTGCCGCCTGCCGAATTAACACCTTTAGAATAGAATTTCTCTATATCTGGTTTCATTCCATCGAGCAACTGCTGTAAAGTTTCAAATTTTTGCATTTTATATCCTTTCTTTTTTATTAAAAATAGTATTTTTAATATATTTTGACAATGTAAATGTAAACTTTAATTAATTAACATACGGAATAGACAATATGATGGAATATGCCCAGAAAAGAAAAGCTAATCCGGAAGTAATTAATAGGGTTAAAACAGTTATTTTACTCCATTGTTGAAGTTTATAATCACGAATTATACCCCAAATTCCGTTTAATCCATGGTATAAGGCAAAAGTAACAAAAACGATATCAATCAGTCTATACCATGGATATTGCATTCTTGCGAGGACTGCTTCGTAAGTTTTACCATTATCAGGATGAAAGTGCATCAGAATGTAGTGTCCTATTGCAAAGACTACTAAAATAATTCCTGTTATACGCTGAAAAACCCAGCTTTTTCCTCCCGATTCTTTTGATGATTTATATTTAAACATAATCTTTCATTTATAGTTTTTATAGAATATGGGAAAACATTATTACTCCCATAGCCAGAAACATTATAATTCCGATAATCCAGGTGTAAAGATACAATTGTTTATGATATCTCGCTCCGTCCGCCCAGTCAACTAAAACAATTCTTATTCCGTTCAGCGAATGGAATAATACAAAAGCGAATAAAAGCCATTCAAAAATATAAAATAATGTAGATGAATACAAAGCCATTTTATCTTCAAATGCTTTTTCCCCCTGTACTAAAGGACTCAAAGACCAGATATGCATATAAACATAAGCTATTAATGCAATACCGCTTATTCTGTGCAATATCCATGCCCAGCTTCCTGAATCCTTTCTGTAAGATAAATTCTCTTTTATCCAATCCTTCTGATTGTAAGTCTTTATTTTTGAGGACATAGAATATTTTTTATTTTATATTAATTGTAAAAATTATATAAATAATTTAACAGAAACAATAATATAATTCAATATTTTTTTTAACCTGATTTAACTTATGAATTTATAATATTTATAATTATTTGTAATTTTGCTAATGGAATACATATTCAGTGCACTTCAAATAATGGTTTTAAGAATAATTGATGTCTCGATGGGGACATTCAGAACATTAATGACAGTCCAGCATAAAAAGTATATTGCAGGTTTAATGGGATTCATCGAAGTTACGATTTGGGTATTTGCAATCAGTACTGTTTTCAGGAACCTGGATAATATTTACAGTGTATTTGGTTATTCAACCGGTTTCGCATTGGGAACAATGCTTGGAATTACTCTTGAACAGAAAATCGGCTCGGGTTATCTTCAGTTTCATATAATATCAATGCAGTTCGCGGATAAAATAGCTGATACACTTCGTATAAATAAAATCGGCGTGACAATTCTTCCAGGTGAGGGGGGTAGGGGAGGAGTAGCTATTCTTATTGTCTTGATTTCAAGGAAACGTGAAAAAGAAGTAATGGATATAATCAATGAGATAGATCCCGGTGCTTTTATATCAGTCCAGTCTGCCAATGCTTACAGAGGATATATGCCTTCAAGAAAATGATAAATTAAATTTTAATACTAAATTCTAAGTCATAAATCGGAAAATTCTGAAGTAAGAGTTGATATTTAGTTTCCCGGATAGTAATAACTGTATAAGGAAAGGGGCGTAATTTTATTCATCAAAGGTGACTTCTGAAATTTTTTAAAGTAATTTTATCTTGGTATTTCACGTTATTGAATATTTATTTAGTTTCTTTTTATGGCTGTAACGGTATCTTCCTGTTATATGTGTGTTAGGGTTAATAAAAAATTAGATTTTTCTGACAGCAGGTTTAATGTAAACCGATGCAAGCACAGAAACACCAAGAACAATAATTATGACACTTAGTGAAATTAAAATCGGTATGTGATATATATCTGTCATCAGCATTTTTATTCCTATGAAGACGAGTATAAATGAAAGTCCGAATTTGAGGAATCTGAACTTATCCATAAAATTTGCCAAAGCAAAGTATAACGCCCTGAGTCCCAGTATCGCAAAGGCATTCGAAGTAAAAACTATAAAAGGGTCATGTGTAATAGCAAGTATTGCGGGAATAGAATCAAAAGCAAAAACAAGATCTGTTGTCTCGATAACAGTTAAAACAACAATTAATGGAGTTGCATATAATTTATGCCTTGACCTGATAAAGAAAGCACCCTTTACATAACGGGGTGTCATAGGGAATATCTTTCCGATTAATTTTACGAAAGGATTTTTTCCCGGGTCAATGTCCTCATTTTTGGGGAACGCCATTTTAATTCCAGTAAATACAAGGAAGGCACCGAAGATATATATTATCCAGTGGAATTTCACTATGAGTGCGGCACCCAGAATAATTAATATTCCTCGCAGTATTATTGCTCCTATTATTCCCCAGAACAAAATTTTATGCTGATACTTTTTATTAACTTTAAAATATGAGAAGAGGAGTATGAAAACGAAAATATTGTCAACACTAAGAGATTTCTCAAGAATATATCCTGTTAGAAATTCGAGGGCTATCTGCTTTCCCCCGGTAAAATAAATAACCACATTGAAAATTAGAGACATTATTATCCATACTCCTGTCCAGATTAATGCTTCCTTCGTCGAAATAATATGAGATTTTCTGTTGAAGATACCTAGATCTATCAGAAGCATCAGTAAAAGAAATACAATAAAACCAATCCAGTGATAAATAGTAAATTCCAATTCTGTTTACAGATCTCCTTTTTGCGGTCTCAGGACAACTTCTTCTATTTGCAGTTTATTTGGTTTGTTGACAACGTCAAAAACTACTGAAGCAATATCTTCAGGAGTCATCATTCTGTTTCTTTTCTTCTGGCGTGTTCTGGAGTCCCACATTGGAGTATCAACTGCGCCCGGCATAATATTTGTTACTTTGATATTATAACCTCTTACTTCCAATCTCAGACCATCTGACATAGCAAGAAGACCGGCTTTGGAAGCTGCATACAGTGAACTGTTTTCAAGTTTAGAATGAACGGCAACAGATAAAATATTAATAATATGTCCTTTTCTTTTTTTCAGCATCTGCGGTAATACAGATTTTATACAGAGAAAACTGCCTCTCAAATTTATATCCATCATATAATCAAAATCATATATTTTCGAATCTGCAAAAGACTTAAATGATGTCACTCCAGCATTATTCACGAGCACATCAATTTGCCCGTATCTTTCCTTGATTCTCTTGAATGTATTGAATACGCTTCTTTCGGATGATACATCGCAGACGAATGCGGAAGCTTCATTACCGGCGAATTTAATTTCCTGAACAAGAGATACAAGTCTTGATTTCCTTCTTGCTGTTGCAACAACGATGAAATCATTCTTGGAAAATAGTTTTGCTATCTCTCTTCCGATTCCGGTTGAAGCACCTGTAACCCATAAAATTTTTTTCTTCATAAAATATAATAAATTACATTACCATACCACCGTCAACAGCTATTACCTGTCCGGTAATATAACTTGCTTTATCGGAGGAAAGGAACGCAACAAGTTCTGCAACTTCTTCAGGTTTGCATCCTCTTTTCATTGGAATTACTTCAATGTATGACTTTTTCTGCTCTTCTGTTAAAGTCTCTGTCATTTCAGTTTCGACAAATCCTGGTGCAACTGCATTTACATTAATGTTTCTTGAAGCAAATTCTTTTGCGGTTGATTTAGTTAAACCGAGCATACCGGCTTTTGATGCCGAATAATTCGCCTGTCCGAAATTTCCAATTAATCCGATAACCGAACTTATGTTAACAATTTTACCGTATTTTTGTCCTGCCATGATTCTTATAACTGCTTTTGTAGCATTAAAGGCACCTTTGAGATTTACATTTATAACCAAATCCCAGTCTTCTTCACTCATCCTTAATAATAATTTGTCCCGTGTAATTCCTGCATTATTGATTAAAATATCAATTCGTCCCTGTTCTTTTGCGATTTCTTCGAAAATTTTTGAAGTATTCTCAAAGTTGGTTATATCAAGAACTTTTGATATTAATGTCATTCCTTTTGAGCAGTATTCATCTGTAAATTGTTTAAAATCATCGGGAAAAACCTTGTCAACAATTACAACTCTGGCACCGTAATTTAAAAAAACAACGGCAATAGCTTTTCCTATCCCTCTCCCGCCGCCTGTTATCACGGCAACTTTATTCTCCAGTAAATTTGACATTTTCTTTTTTTGCTAAAAAATAATTTTTTATTTTATAAAATACTATTTATTTATTTATATTTTTTTTCATAATGGTCTTTCAGAAAATCATATCCGTCCTTTCCAAGAACAAAAATAAGTTCCTCCTGCATTGCTTCAAAAACCGACTGCGTAAAATTTTCTTTTTTATGAACACCACAGTAATTCAATCTTCTGGAATGAATTTTGTCATATGTCAGAATTTCCTTTTCAATTGTTAAAGGGTACAAGATACAATATTTTGGTTTAATTTCCCATTTATGCATTCCTGCTTTTGTAGCAGCATTTTGTATCGAACAAAAATTATTTTTATCTTTGAATACGCATTGTTCTTTCCCGCCGGAAGTGATATAAATACTGGTACTGACGGAATAACCGGCAGGAAAGTCGGAATCTTTATTAATCTCTTTTTCAAACCATTTATCAGGCTCTTTTATCTGTCCATCATCCATAACATTAGTTATCTCATCCGAGTGATGCATTATAATATTCCTGAAATTTAAGTCCACATAAACACCCCAGTCGCAGCATTCACCGGTACAAATATTCACGTCACATCCCGGAACGAATCCCTGAGTGAATATTACAGGGTCAATTTTTAAACCGTTCAATAAAAGATATTCTTCAGTCATACAGGTTATATGCTATTTAAATCTTCAACACTTGAAATATTTAAAACATTCACGTCGGGATTAATCTTTTTGATTAATCCCGAAAGAACTTTTCCGGAACCGATTTCAAAAAATTTTGAAACTCCGTTACTAATCATATTCCTGATTAATTTATCCCAGAGAACCGGTGAAGTCAACTGCTCTTTCAAAGCGTTTCTTATTTCTTCAGGTTCGGTAAGCGGTAGGGCATTTGTATTCGAGTAAATCGGTATAGAGGGATTGAAAAATTTAGTGTTATCAATTGCAACTCTTAATTCATTGTCCGAGGTTTTCATAAGTTCTGAGTGAAAAGCAGCACTTACTTCAAGTTTTTTTGCAATCCTGCATTTATATGGTTCATCTTTGGCAATCAATATTGCTTCATCAATTGCTTCATCACTACCGGATATGACAATCTGCCCTGGGCAATTAAAATTTGCAGGCTGAATTATACCCTTTGAACTTGCTTTTCTGCAGATTTCGATGACCTGCTTTTCTGACATACCTATCAGAGCAGCCATAGTCCCGGGTGCTATCGTGCCGGAATTTTTCATCAGGATTCCTCTTGTCTTTACAAGTTTCAGTCCGTTTTCAAAATCAAAGGTACCTGCGTATGCATTAGCGGTATATTCTCCAAGCGAGTGACCGGCAGTGCAGTTTGATTTGATTTTATCACCGATTAATTTTATCAAAATCATAGAATGTATAAACAGTGAAGGTTGAGTAATATTGGTCTGCTTTAAATCGTCCGGGGGACCTTCAAACATTATTTTTGATATATCGAATTCCATAATGTCATTTGCTTTTCGCAGGTATTCTTTTGCAATATCGGAATATTCATATAAATCTTTTCCCATACCTACAGACTGGGAACCCTGACCGGGAAATACAAATGCTATTTTTGACATATAATTTTAGTTAAAGTTAAATATTGTATCTTCCATTCCAAACATATATGCAATCAATGCGGTTCTAATCCACATACCATTTCTTTCTTCTCTCCAGTACATAGCTCTCGGGTCCTTATCAATTTCTACATCTATCTCAAGTCTTCTTGGTAACGGATGCATAATAATGGAATTTTTCTTCATCAATCTTAGATGTTCTTTCCTCAGATGAAAATTCGAGAAATCCATATCTTTTGTTTCGTTGTTAATGTCATGTTCATCTTGAATTCGTGTCATATAAACCGCATCTGCTGCTTTCAGGTTACCTACAAGGTCATCGGATTCAACGAAAGAAATCCTGTATTTCTTTAAAAACTTTTTAATATCATCTTCGATTCTGAGATACTCAGGTGAAACATATATAATCTTTACTCCTTTATAATTCTTCAGGAGATAGGATAATGATCTGACAGTTCTTCCGCGTTTTAAATCACCTACCATCATTATTGTTTTGTTATCAATTCCTCCGAATTTTGAAAATGAAAAATGGAGTGTGTACATATCGAGTAATGCCTGAGTCGGATGCTGGTCTTTTCCGGAACCGCCGTTAATTACCCTTACGGGTCTCGGAGTTGAATTTAAAAGCCATGCGGATTTTTCAACCATACCTTCCTGAAAATGTCGCATAATGATTAAATCTGCATAAGAACTGAATGTCCTTATGGTATCTTCTGCTGATTCACCTTTTAATTCTGATGATGTTGAAGTTGACCTGATTTCACTGACCTTCATTCCGAGTATATGACAGGCACTCTGAAATGACACAAATGTTCTGGTTGAAGGCTGGACAAAATAAAGCATCGATCTCTTGTGAGATAATAATGTCTGCAGCCAGTCAAGACCTTCTTTTGATTTTGCGATTCCTCTTATTCTGGTGGCAATTTCAAAAAGCTTTTCCATTAATTTCCGCGGAAATTGCTGTGAAAATAAGCAGTCGAATAATCTACCTTCTTTCGAGAAAAATTTTATTCTTTGTTCAAGCGGAGATTTATAAAATTCTTCCCAGTTTAAAGTTGCTAAATCTATTTTATTTTTTGCCATATAATATTTATATAAGTTTTTAAATTTTTACGGGTGAATCAGTGTCCCTGATTTATTCTGCAGTGAGTCTTCAAGTTTCTCAATGCTCGAGATAATTGCATTTTTACCAGTTGCAGTAACAAAATCAATTGCAGCCTGAATTTTCGGACCCATACTTCCCGCGGAAAAGTGTCCCTGATCATTATAAGTATTTGCTTCATCGAGATTCATTTCACGGAGTTCTATCTGGTTCTCCTGTTTGAAGTTTATATAACAAGCGTCAACATTTGTTAGTATTATAAGTTTATCCGCTTTTATGTCTATTGCAAGTCTTGCGGATGCAAGGTCTTTGTCTATGACTGCTTCTACACCCTTTATTTTATTTTCATTATGACAGAAATATACCGGTATTCCTCCTCCCCCTACTGATATTACGAGGTATCCGGATTTAATTAAATCAATAATGCTGTTGGTCTGCAATAATTTCAAAGGCTTTGGAGAAGGAACGACTCTTCGGAAACCTTTCCCGGCAGGGTCTTTTGCAAAGCGCCAGAATAATTTTGTTTTCAAAATTTCGTTTTTCTGAAATTCCGAATAGTATGGTCCTACAGGTTTTGAATACACTTTGAATGCATTATCATTCTCATCAACCATCACTTCGGTTAAAATAGTTAATATGCTTCTGGAAATATTATTCCTGTCGAATTCATTTTTGATCGCTTTCTGTAAAATATAACCTATTTCACCCTGAGTCTTTGCAACACAAACATCCAGAGGCATAGGAGGTACTTTTGACGCTGCTTCTTCATTCTGAATAAGAATATTTCCGACTTGCGGACCGTTTCCGTGTGTTAAGACTACATCATATTCACTTTTTAGAATATTAAGCAACTGTTTTGCAGTTTTATCTGCTGCTGCCTCACGCTCTTCAATTGTGCCTTTAGACTTCGAATCAATTAGAGCATTGCCGCCTAAAGCCAAAACTATTAATTCCTTTTTATCCTGCATATTATTATTCGTTATAAAAATAACAATTTATTCAAATTTAAGCGAATCTTCAATATGTTAATATGGTGCTATAAATTGTAAAAATTGAATATCTATCATTTGCCTGTCTGATTAACCCGGCGAGAATATGTTATAAATACGTTTAGTATTTTTATGAATTGCAGTTTCTTGAAAATTTAAACATTTTTAATATTATGACCTATATAGAATTTCTTTTAATTTTCACGGTAATTCCTATTTTTATTTTATTATTTTTGCTTAGAAAATATCTTGATACCACTTATATCAAATGGCTTTTTGTTGTTTCTGTTATTGCTTTCGTAGCAACTGCGGGATGGGATAATTATGCAGTTTACAGCGGAATATGGCATTTCCCTGAAGACAAGACACTTGGTATAAAATTATTCTATGTTCCGGTTGAAGAGTATATATTTTTCTTTTTGCAAACATATACCACCGGACTGGTACAGTTTATTTTTATAAAGAAAAATCTGAAATTAAATTTGAAAAATTTATCTTTTCTTATAACTCCCGTACTGATTTTTCAGACAAATGAAATTATGAAATTACCTTTCGATAAATATAACTATTTATTTCACCTGTTTTCCTGGGGAGGTATCTTCATATTAATTCAAATTATTGCCGGAAGAAAGAAGATACTAAATAATATTTCCAAGATAGTTCTCCCGAGTTTTATTATGACTTTATATTTTTCCATTGCCGATTCAATATCTATAGGGTATGGAATTTGGGATTTTGACCCTATGCAGACGATAGGGGTAAGAATTTTCAATATTCCGCTTGAAGAAATTCTGTTTTTTCTTGTTACTAATATATTAATTACTGAAGCGATGATATTATTTTTGCCTTTAAAATATCTTAAAAAGGAACATTAATTTTTCTGAATAGTTTAAATGTTAAATTATATTGTTAAAAAAAATTATAATTTCTATATTATATTAAATAAAAAAAACAATTATGTATAAGTATTACTTCAAATCAAATATTTATTTATTAATTATATTATTACTATTTGTTTCATCTGCATTAATTTACAGTTGTGGAGCAAATCTGTTTTCCGTAGCAGAAGATGTTCAGTTGGGAGAAGATCTTGACAAGGAAATTCAGGCAAATCAGAGAGATTACCCTCTGCTCAAAGACAATCCTCAAGTTACTAATTATGTCAGTAATATGGGAAAATATATCGTGAATAATTCCCCGAGAATACAATATAAAAATGTTTTCCCCTATAAATTTCAGGTAATAAATGACACTATCGTTAATGCATTTTGCACACCGGGCGGTTTCATTTATGTTTACACAGGACTGATGGATTATGTAGATAACGAAGCGACTTTGGCTGGAGTAATTGCTCATGAAATTGCACATGCAGAATGCCGTCATATGACACAAAGATTAACTTCTTATTACGGCGTTAGTATGCTTTTAAGTCTGGTTCTGGGAAACAATCCGAGTGCCATAACAGAAATTGCGGCAAATTTATTCGTCGGACTTGGGTTTCTTGCTAATAGTCGTGCAGATGAGTATGAAGCAGATGAAAATTCGGTCCGTTATCTTATGACAACCAAATATTATCCCGGCGCAATTACATATTTCTTTAAAAAAGCATTGGCTGAACAAAAAGCAAGCGGTTATACACCTGGAGCACTTGACAGATTATTTTCAACGCACCCATTGACTCAGGACAGAGTAAATAATGTATCAGCAATTTTCAAAAGTTTAAAAATTAGTGCTGATACTACTAAAGGTCTGTTTACTCAGGAGTATCAGCAGTTTAAAACTTTAATTCCAAAAAAATAGAACCCATGAGAGTTACTGGAATAATTATATTATTATCTTTTATCTCAATAAGCATTTATGCTCAAAATGATGAGAATTGGCTGAAAAACATCTATTTTAAATTTTCATTTGAATTTCCTGCAAATATTTCGACACCAAAAATAGTTGAGACATCCGGCAAGATGTCAACATCTTATACTTTTGAAAAATTTCTGGATTATGATACGATAGGAGTATTGCTAGTGGCATTTAAATGGAAGGATATTAAAAGTTTATCAGATTTCATTTATTTAATGGAAAAGGAAGTCTCATTTAATTTTCCGGAACGTATCGATGAATATATATATTGTGATTCAGTGTATTACGATTATAAAATAGGTGAATATAAAAATAATAAATTGCATCATTTTGCATTTTTCTATAGGACTAAAGATGAAACGCAGGATTTCAACTATACTTACATGCTGAAATTTAAAGTTCATACTGAAAGTTATACTGAAAGAATAAAAGATATTATTTACCAAATCACGAGTAAATTCAGACCCGAAAAGTAGTTTTTATTATTGAACAAGGAACTGATTAAAATTTTTTTCTTCATATATTGTCGAAGTTTCCATATGTCCCGGACAAAGAATATATTCATCAGAGCATTCCCTAAATAATTTATTTCTTATAGAATTATACAGCATTTTAGTATTACCGCCGGGTAAATCGGTTCTGCCAACTGAATTACGGAAAATCAAATCTCCACAGAAGACTATTTTATTAATATGGTCTATTGCACAAATTCCGCCGGGTGAATGACCGGGAGTGTGAATAAAACTGAGTTTTAAATCACCTTCGGAAAGTTCAAGGTCTTCTGTGATGAAATCATCTATTATTGGTTTTTCAGATATATCAAAGCCGAAAATCTCGGAATATTCTAAAATTGTTTCTATTAAAAAAAAATCGTCTTTGTGCATATAAGATTTAACATTAAAATATTTTCTGGTAATGTTTACTCCTGCTATATGGTCTATATGACCGTGTGTATTAATGATATATTTTACTGAAATATTGTTTGAAATAATAAAATTGAATATCTCAGATTTTTCTTCATCGGAAGAATATCCCGGGTCAATGATGAATCCTTTTAAATTTATTTCGTCGTAATAAAGGTAGGAATTTACCCGGTAGGGATTAACAGTAAAAACCTTGATTTTCATTAATATATAAATTGATTTTGCTTGGCAGAATAAATAATTTTACAAATTTAAGCATTGGAAAATTCAGAAAAAATTAAAATAATCGGTACTAACAGAAAAGCATACTATCAATATATTGTATTGAAGAAATATGAAGCCGGAATTGTATTAATGGGGACTGAAGTAAAATCTTTGCGTGAAGCAAAAGTTAATATGCAGGAAGCATATGCGGCATTTATAAAAGACGAGTTGTGGTTACTTAACTGTCACATCAGTGAATATAAATTTGGAAATATTAATAATCATGAACCGGTACGTAACAGAAAATTACTGCTGAATAAAAATGAACTGAGAAAAATAAAAACACAATTACAGGAAAAAGGTTTGACAATGATACCTTTGCAAATGTATTTTAGAGGAGCGAAAGTGAAAGTGGAACTCGGTATCGCAAAAGGAAAAAAACTTTTTGACAAAAGAGAAACAATAAAAAAACGGGAAACAGAAAGAAAATTAAAAAGAATATAAAATGTTAGGTACAGTAAAAGAACAAATGGACGTTCTGAAAAAAGGAACAGTTGAAATAATTCCGGAATATGAACTGGAGCAGAAAATTGCAAAATCAATTAAAGAGAAAAAACCTCTTAAAATCAAACTCGGCTGCGACCCGTCTAAACCAGATTTGCATATAGGGCATGCGGTTGTTTTAAATAAATTAAGGGAATTTCAGGATTTCGGACATACTGCTATATTAATTATAGGTGACTATACTGCGATGATAGGAGACCCGTCCGGAAAGAAAAAAACGAGACCGCCACTTACATTCGAGCAAACAAGAAAACACGGAAAAACATATTTTGAACAGGCGTCTAAAATTCTTAATAAAGGTAAAACAATAATAAGGTATAATTCAGAATGGTTAAGTAAATTAACTATTGAAGATTTAATAAATATTATGAATAAATTTACCGTCCAAAGAATTCTGGAAAGAGATGATTTTACTAACAGGTTAAAAGAGCAAACCGAAATATCACTGCACGAAATATTATATCCGATAATGCAGGGATATGATTCTGTATTTATTAATTCGGACGTGGAACTTGGAGGAACGGACCAGAAATTTAACAATTTAGTCGGCAGAGATATGCAAAGAAGATTCAATAAAGAACCTCAGGTTGTATTACTTATGCCGCTCCTTGAAGGAATCGATGGAAGCGAAAAGATGGCTAAAACACTAGGCAATTCAATAGGAATTGCTGAAACTCCAAAAGACATATTCGGAAAAACTATGAGTATCCCAGATGTTTTGATTTATAAATATTTTCTTCTCGGTACCCGCCTTAAATCACCTGAATTGCAGGAAATAAAGTCATTGCTTGAAGATGAAAGTGTTAACCCACGGGACATAAAGCACCGGCTTGCACACGAACTTGTCAAATTATATTATGACTCCGAAACGGCTGATAAAGCACGCGATGAATTTGACACCATATTCGTGAAAAAAGAAATTCCCGACGAAATGCCTGAATATTTGCTTCCGCACAAAGAAATCAAATTAATTGATTTGATTTTTCAATCAAAACTCTCGGATTCAAAAGGAAATGCACGCAGATTAATCGAGCAGGGAGGAGTAAGTATTAACAACGAGAAAATATCAGACATAAATTATGTAATTAACCAAAAAAAGGATTTTGTTCTTAAAGTAGGGAAGAAAAAATTTATTAAGGTTAAAATTAGTTAATTTTTATTTAAATATAAATATTTTAATTTGCTGTGTTAAATAATTGAATTGAATGGAAGGAGATCAAAATGTTTACACCGTCAAAAATATTTTTCACAAAAGGAGTTGGGCGGCATAAAGACTATTTGCAGTCATTCGAACTTGCATTAAGGCATGCCGGAATCGAAAAGTGTAACCTTGTAATGGTTTCAAGTATATATCCTCCCGGATGCAAGAAAATTCCCAAAGAACAGGGTATTTCTATGCTTCAGCCTGGACAGATTACGTTTGCCGTGATGGCAAGAAACTTTACAAATGAACCAAACAGATTAATTTCAAGTTCTATAGGAGTTGCATTGCCCTCGGATGAAAGCCATTACGGATATATATCCGAACATCATCCTTTCGGACAGACAGAAAAAGTTACGGGTGAGTATGCGGAAGACCTCGCTGCAACGATGCTTGCAACTACTCTTGGTGTTGAATTTGACCCTGAAACCGCCTGGAATGAAAGGGAAAATCTTTACAAACAAAGCGGAAAAATCTTTAAGACTTTCCATTATACACAATCTGCAGAAGGCGATAAAACAGGGCTATGGACAACGGTACTTGCAGCGGCGGTATTTCTTCCGTAGTTTCGAAAAAATCTGTTGCGGTTTTCTAATAAAATTAAAAGTAAAATTTTAATCAGTAGAGTCTTTCGGAGGAATAGCATTATATAAAGATAAATTTTCAGAAGTAAAAAGTATGGTAATAATAAAGTTAAAAATCTGTAATAATTA
>JAFGII010000110.1 GCA_016929695.1 Ignavibacteria bacterium | reverse complement strand
ATAAAGAATTATATATAATTCCATCACTTACCTAATATAATTCTTTGCCATTTTGCGCAGAATTTGAGGGGTAATGGAATAACCCGGACGAGCCGGAACCAAACATTTCGAATTTCTCGCAAAGACGCAAAGAGGCAAAGACCGCAAAGAAATATATTAGTTAAAATATTTTACTGTTTTTCGTGTATTTTTTTCTTTAGTGTTAAAAATGAGTAATGCATATTTTTCTTTGCCATTTTACACAGAATTTTAAAACTATTGGATTACTTTCGCAATCAACGTTATTTCAACCGGTGCATTTGAAGGCAAAGAAGCAACACCAACCGCAGCACGACTTCCTATGCAATTCGCTCCCAGTTTTTCTATCAATACCTCTGATGCATAATCTGCAATTTTAGCATGTGCAGTAAATCCCTCCTCGGCATTCAGAAAGACGTTGAGTTGAAGGATTAAAGATATTCTCTCGCCTTCGTTCAAACAGTCTTGCGCTGCAGTTAAGGCGTTAAAAGTCGCCAAACGTACAGCATCTTTGTGGGATTCTGTTTTATCTGTAACTCTGATTTTTCCGGAATAAAGAAGATTTCCGGCTTTGCGGGGTGTCATTCCTGAAGTATATATAAAATCTGCGTGCCGGACAGCAGGCAAATACTTTCCTTGCGGAATGGGTTGTTCTGTAATCTTGCTCATATTCTGTACATCTCTATCATTTTTATTATTCGCTCTGTTGCGGCAACTGCCGCAGCGTAATCCTGTGAAAAGTTGAGCCGGAAACTGTCACTGCAGGCAGGTTCAAATTCTGTACCGGGCGTAACTATCACGTTTGCCTTATAACGAAGCAAGCGTACAAAAGTATATAAATCAATACTAAGCGGCGGAAGTTGCGGATAAAGATAACTTCCGGCTTGTGGAGTTGCTGTAAAGATATTAGCAGCCCTGAAAATTTTTAGTAATTCATCTCTGATTGCTTCATGCTCACGAATACGGTTTTCCAGCCAGCCTGAAGGTTCCTGAAACCAGGTGTCAAGAACCGCTTGATTATATCCTGCAGCACGTAGAGAAACGATTGCTTGAAGACGTTCCATTCTATCAATCAATTTTGGTGTGCCAATTGCAACTCCAAGACGGAACCCGCTTAGAGACTCGGTTTTTGATGGTCCCATTATTGTAATGAGATTTTCCGGCTGAACATCACAGGAACGAAGATGAGTATAAACTTCACCGCTGTATAACATTCTGGAATACAGTTCATCAACGATTACAGTAACATCATATGTGGCTGCGAGAACTGCAATTTCAGTTATTGTATTTTTTGAATATACAAGACCTGTTGGATTGTTAGGTGTTGAAAAGACAAAAACCTTTGTTCCGCTTTTAAATGCGTCTTCAATCCGGTTAATATCCGGACCATTTTCGGATTTAGAACCCTTGTAATTAAGAGGAATTGGTACAACTTCAGCGCCGAAAAACATAACAAGTTTACGGTTGGCAAAATAATCAGGCTCAACTACAGCAACTTTCATCCCTGTATCTATAGTTGCACCTAATGCCAAAAATATTGCTCCTTGAGTTCCTGGAGTTATAATTAATTCGCTGTCCGCTGCAATTGGTCGTCCGGTAAACTTCCCAAGACGTTCAGCAAGTCCGTTTCGTATTTCCGCGGCTCCTCGATATTCAGTGTACGCCTGCCTCGCTCCTTTGTTAAAACCATCTTTCCACGCCGAATCAGAACCGGGTATCGGGGGAAAGGCATCAACATCCCCGTGTGAGAAATCAACAGGAACTCCGTCAAGTTTCTCTCCTCGCATTATGACATTAATATCTCCTGTGTTTTGTCGAACTTCCTGACCCGGAGCATTGTCTGCCTCAAGAGCCTTAAATTTTTCATCAAGTGTCGTCATCTTGTAATTCATTTAGAAATTCTTATATATTTGTAATTTAAAATGCATAAGCAGGCTTTAACAAAAATACAATTTTATTATAATATTTTAATGTAAGAAATTATTACACAGTCTATTTTGATTGTACAATATTTTATATACTATAATTATTGATATCAAATAATTTATTATATTCAATAAAATAAAAAACCGCGAAGCGGTGACATATTTATAGCAACAGAATAATCAAACCTATAACCCCGGCGGGGTGACATATTTGTAGATTATGAAATATCATTCATGAAACTCGACTGGGCAAGTGACACACATCGCCTCACAACTATTGTTACCATATAAAATGATAAAATAAATTCACTGATTCAAACAGGACCTATTTTTTGACATAATTTATGTAACCGCAATAATAATAGGAAAAATTATAAATAATATCATCTAATATGCGATTAACAAAAACAATTTAATTTAAACGAAAAAGAACATCTTGAATGGTCAATTTTCAGCGGGAAAAGTGGGTCAATTTTCAGTGGGAATTTTTAATGAGTGAAAGAATTTACCAGTTTCATCTTTCCATGTAGTACCGATTATTATCTTTTCGATGAAGAAGGCGAGTTTTTATGCTTAAGTTGAAACGAGGAAACCGATTGAGAAAGATTTAGATTTTAGAACTCCATTTAATCTTAGATATGTCTTCATTTAAATTTGGTTTTCTAAAAACAAAAAGATGCTCATGCATAATTAAATAAAAGCCCCACTTGTTGGAACTACTTTCCCACCTTTTTGAGTAAGTACAATTATGCTGGACTTTTATAATTTCTTCTTTTAGTACAAAATTAGACTTGACAAATCTTTGATATAAAAAATAAGATAATGGAACATAATGTTGAGATTTACGAGTATCACCAATTAAAACAGTACAGAATTTCCCAAATTTCAAGACTCTAAACAATTCTTTAGCAATAATTTCAATTTCATCAAAAAATGTATCTACATTTGAAATATTAGATAAATCACCTGGAATCTCTCCATTAGAGTATTTTATTATGTTAAGATATGGAGGATGAAAAATAATTAAATCAATGGAGTTATCAATTATATTACCAAGATTTCTCGAATCCCCTACCGAAACAATGTGAGAGCAATTCGAACTATT
>JAFGII010000109.1 GCA_016929695.1 Ignavibacteria bacterium | reverse complement strand
TTGGGTGATTGGATGATTGGGTGATTGGGTGAATGGATGAATGCAACTTCTCACTTTCAACTTTTTAAACTTTATAAACCTCAGAATCCTTCGTTATATCTCAGGAATTCCCCGTCAAACTTTATTGCAACAGGCACAGTAGCATCATCCGTTTTTCTGTGCGCCTCGATGTGCAAATGCGGCTCTCTCGAGTTTCCCGAATTCCCGATTTTTCCTATATAACTTCCGTAAGTAACCTTATCATCCTTATCAACCACAATCGAACCCCTTTGCAGATGAGCCAGCATTAATGTTATACCGTCGGATTTAATCAAGACAAAATTCCCTGCTTTTCTGGACTGATTAATATTACCCGGTTTATTATCATCAATATTATTTATAACGCCAATCACCGTTCCTTCGCAGGGACTGTACAAATCCGTCCCGAAAATTGCATAATCATTTAAATTTTCAGGAGCGATACCGTAAGCACGGTTGCCGTATTCATTAAGTCTTACAATATCAAAAGAATATACAGCAAACTTTGACTGCCTGTGAAAAAAATTGATTTCATTACTGCCGCCCTGCATAATAATATAATTTCCTGCTTTGAAAGGATTTGTCAGATTTATTGCCTCGCTGTCATATTTATTGCTAACAAAATATAATACATTTATATATATAAAAAATAATATGAAAGGAATCATGACAAGTGAATCCACCCATTTCTTTGCGGGATTAATCTTCACGGTTAAGGATTTTACGATAAATACAATCAGTAACATTGACGTCACAACCGCAAATATATATTTAAGGTAAATCGATAAATACAACCATCCGCCCAGATTATAAATCAGCAGAGCAAGAGAAGCGGCAAACAAACCGTTTACAATTCTGCCCAAAACACTTTTCGGTATCTTGATAATAAATAAAACAGGCAGAATCCCTAATATCAAAGTAACCGCAACAATAATATAAACTATCATAATTTTTCAGTTTCATAAAAATAACCATATCAATTTATATATGCGATGTATTACGTACATACAAACCTTCGTTTATAAAAAATTCCTCATCCGATGAGCTTCGCTCATTGGATGAGAATAATTTTCTTTTCTAAGTGTTCTAAGTACCCTGAGTGGTAAAACAAAAACCCGAAATCACCATTTTTACTTCAGCACAACCATTCTCTTTACACTGCTAAATCCATTTGACGATAACCGATAAAAATAAACTCCGCTCGATAAACCTGACGCATCAAATGACACGGTATAATATCCCGCATCTTTCATTTCATTTATTACCACAGCAATTTCTTTTCCAAGTACATCATATATTTTCAGTGAAACAAGTCCGCTTTGCGGAAGAGCAAAATTAATTTTAGTAACCGGATTAAAGGGATTCGGATAATTCTGACTCAAATCAAACTTTGCCGGAACGCCAACTTCAACAACTCCCGCAAGTTCGAAATATTTATAATTCCCGTTGTAATCAATCTGTTTAAGTCTGTACTTATATTTTCCCGTCTGCAAATTCTTTTCTTCGAATGAATAATTTGTCGCACTATTTTTCGACCCATTTCCTTTAACAAATCCAACTTTATTCCACACTTCTGTCTCCTGACTTCTGTATTCTGTCTTCTGGATTTCAAATCCGGAGTTATTTTCTTCTGAAGCAGTAATCCAATTTAATTTTACATTATTTGCCGCGACAGAAGATGTGAAAGATTCTAAAACAACCGGAAGCGGTGAATCTGATTGCAGAGAAACCCTGAAAACAAATTTTGACGGGTCGTTATTATTAATATTCAATACAGCATTTTCAAATGCATCGGCTGGTTCTTTTTTCTTATTGTCATCAAAAATATTAGTGAGCATAATTTTAAATAACCCGCTGTCATTAATTGCAATACTTGCAGGCGGAGTATTTATTATACTGAAATTTTCGGCATAAGTACCGGAAAAATTATACGAAGAAATTGTTAACGGTGCATTCCCGACATTTTTCAGATAAAAGTCAACAGTATCATATATCGAGGATATGTCGGGAAAAAATGCTATTGAATCAGTCTCAAAATCCAGTCTTGCACAGGGACTAACGATACCGGATAATCTCGTAATACTTAATATTGCACTCGTAAGACGTCCACCATCTGGAGCTGCAGCATCATAATACAGAAGTTTCCAATTCCCTCCAGAATTCATACCTTTAAAACCTGAAAAAGTGTGCTCGGGTTTTGCACTCAAGTTGGTATATGGAGGAAATGATTCTCTCCAGAAATACATCCCTTCATCAGATACTGTTGCTCCATCAATATTGTTTCCGCTACCATCGTTTCTTGAAAATAAACACACCTTGTTTCTTTTTGTATCAGATGAAGGATTCCATAGGATAAGATTGAAATCAGATACATATGAGTGTGTTATGTTTAATGTAATTTGAGTATTAAGTATTTTATAATTAATCATTGTCAAAATGGGAGAAATTGCTACACCGGATTGAGGTAAATTGAATCTTGAAAAAGTACCGGAAGTCATTGTAATTGTTCCAACCGCAGTATAGCATGGATAATCGGGTGAATTTTTTGGAAATAATGCCTCATTCCCAAAGTTGTCTTTAGCCGATATGTAATATTCAATTTCAGTCTGCCAGCCGGAACAGGGTATTTTAAAATAAAATGTATTTCCGGCATTTGTAGATGCCGGAGTATTTGCAAAAACAGTCCATCCGGTGTTATTTTTATTTTTCCTATAGTATAATTTCGGAGCATTCAATCCGCTTGTAGGAACAGAATTTCCGTCCTGGTCAATAATTTCAGCGGAAACTATAAACGGGTACGTGGATATTGATGTTGCGGCATTTGTATGATTTATAGTCGGAGGGGTAACGTCAACACCTGCGGCAAGTCTTACGGAATTATATGCATTCACTCTGCCATATCCAGTATATGGATTCCACTTTCCGTAAGTTTTATTTGTTGAATACGGAAGATTATCAATTTTATCACACCCTCTGTATAAATAATCAATAACCTGATTTCTTGTAAAATTAGGATTTACCGAAAATATTAATGCCGTAACTCCTGCTGCATTAGGACAGGAACAGGATGTACCATTAAATGTTGAATCATAATCTGTTGATGAATATCCTCCGCTGCCTCTTATATCAGTCGTAATTGTAATTGTCGGAGCAACCAAATCCAAATCACCATTTGCATCTTCGCCGTAACATCCTCCCCACCAGAATTGGTCACCTGTTCCGGGAGATTTTTTTGAATCAATATTTGTTGACGCACCTATGCAAACTACATTTGGTAAATATGACGGATAATTCGGAGGATTTCTTCCGTTATTACCCGAAGAAAATAATATAACACATCCCAATCCGCCTCTGCCGTTTATTGCGCAGTTATTTATTGCATTCATAAGAGTCGTTGACGGAGTTCCGCCGCCCCAACTGTTGCTCGATACGTGAACTCCTCTTACACGTGCAGTGTCAAATGCTCTTGCAATATTAACGTCTGATATAAATAAACCATCATCTGTAACAAGTCTATAAGAACATATTTTACAATGATTCGACCCGTTATCACCGCCAACTATTCCTGAAATTCCAATATTATTGTTTGTTCTTGCACCAATTATTCCGATAGTACAGGTTCCGTGATATCCGGGGTCCGTTGTTACCGTGTTATTATTGCTGTTTGCATTGTATCCTCTTATTAAATTCCCACTTAAATCAGGGTGCAATGAGTCAACTCCGGTATCAAACACTGCAACAGTTACATTTTGATTTCCCTTTACAAAGTCCCACGCTAAATTAACATCCATATCGGCATCCAAAAATCCGCTTGATTTAATTGAATCACCATATTGGCTGTATCCCCCTGTGTTAACAGTTTGTCCTGTATTATTCAGGGGCCATTGAATCGAATAATACGGGTCATTCGGCGTCCAGTTAAAAAATCCTTCTGCGGGAATTAGAAAATTTGGTTCGGCATAATCAAATAATCCCGTTTTGTAATAAATATCGGTTAATTCCAGAGCATTTTTTGAACTTAAATCAGTTGTTTTTAAAACTAATGCTCTGGCGTCATCAACTATACCGAATTTAATAACATTATTCTGAAGATTTAATATGTCAAGTTTTACTGAATCTTTTTTATTTCTGAGTTTTACTATAAATTCATCCGTCGGTATTTGTGTAACCTGTCTTGACTCACCGTAATAAACAGAAGTTATAAATTTTATATTATTTAATTTTGATGATAAACTATTCTTTAAATCAGAAATTTCAATTCGTGATTTTTCATTTTCAAATTTAATATAAACGAAATTATCTGTAATACCCTTAATATAAGCATCTCCCGGTAATACCTGTTTAATATTACTTTTTATTTGAATTGTATCGGTAAAATATGATTTTGTAACAATTGCAATCCCGTCGTTCCGTTCCTGCAATGAAATATACCTGCCCTGATAATAATATCCCTGTGCATATAAATTATTACACACCGATAATATGAAATAAATCGTTATTAATGGCATTATATATTTTATTATCACTATAGTTTTAAATATTTCTAATTTTATACTATAGAGTACCATTAATTATTAATTTATTTAACTTTATAAAATCTAATTACCAATCATTATCTTTTACCCGACCTTCTTCTTATAACCACTAAATCCTCTAAGTTTCCTTATTCGAAATCCTGTCCCGATTTGTCGGGAAACAAGTTTATCTGATACGATAAAAACAAATAATTATTTATTTAAGAACTACGAGTTTTTTCACACTGCTGAATCCGTTTGCACTTAATCTGTAAAAATATGCTCCGCTCGATAATTTCGATGCATCAAAAATGATTGTATAATATCCGGCATCTCTTGTTTCATTAACAATTGTCACAACTTCTTTTCCAAGTATATCATATACTTTCAAAGAAATCAATCCATTTTCGGGTATATCAAAATTAATTTTAGTAACCGGATTAAAGGGATTCGGATAATTCTGACTCAAATCAAACTTCGCAGGCACTCCCACTTCAACAACTCCCGCCAGTTCGAAATATTCATAATTCCCGTTGTAATCAATCTGTTTAAGTCTGTACTTATATTTTCCCGTCTGCAAATTCTTTTCTTCGAATAAATAATTTGTCGCACTATTTTTCGACCCGTTCCCATTCACAAATCCTATCTTAGTCCAGTCTCCTGTCTCCTTACTACTGACTCCTGACTTCTGCACCTCGAATCCCGAATTATTCTCTTCACTCGAAGTAGTCCAGTTCAGTTTTACATTTCTGTCTGATACAATTGAAGAAAAAGAAGCAAGTTTAACCGGAGATACAATAGGTTCTAATTGTATATTCAGTAAAGTAGTATTATTATTTGTGATTACAACATTACTGAATGTTTTTGTTTGATAATCGGGAGCTGTAACAGTTACGGTATAAGTACCTGCATAAAGCAATCGGTTATATTTTCCGGTTATCGCATCAGAATATACCTCTGAATTATCTGAATCAATATTAAGAGTTATTTGAGCATATACAGGTTCGTTTGTTAATGCATCGGTTACTATACCGGTTAACCCATATAATATTTTCGTTATATAATCTATAAATGACCTGTAATTATAGTGCCAGTGAAACGGAAGTTGGTTTGCCGGCAGCAATTTAGTTGCTGAAATTTCAACTGTAAATTCTCTTCCTCTTCTAAAGTATATCATATAATCCTGCCTGCCGCCGCTGATTACATACCATGCTGCACCATTTGTCACACCGGGGTACGGACTTCCGCCATATACATCATCCATATATCCTGTGTTATTATAAGAATAATTATATGAAATGTTAGTATTATTTGATGCAGCATTTGAATATAATCTTAAACGTGTATTACTTGAAATAGAACGTACGGTTCCAATATTTGCTTTTTCATTTGTTTTAATTATATTTCCTGTTCGCATTTCAGATAAAAATAAAGTACCTGAGCCATCTATATATTGGGAATTAGTTTGTGTTGTAATTGTACCTGTTCCCGTATAATTTGCAGTCGTGGCATATTTATGAACTGTATCCGCATATTGTCTCGAAATATATACCCACCAGTTATTATCTGCTGTAAGAGCATATTTATGGTCCCAGGGATAATTTACAACTTCCGCTCCCCCGTGAAAATTTGCCGACATCGAAAAATAATTATCAGTTGCAATGTTCATAAAAATTGTTGTTTCGACCTGTGTATTTGGATTTATTCCGGTAATCGGGTCGGGAAAATTTCTGTTCAGGTCAACATTATTAGCATTATATCTTACCGGATTTGTTATGGTATTACCGCTTCTGTAGGTTCCGTCGGGATTGGCAAGGGGATTTATCCATATTTCCATATTGTCAACAAGGTAAGTTAATTCCTGGTCGGTTCCATAACCTGAAAGTAATGTGTCAATCAATCTAAGCATAAGTACATATCCCGTGGTTTCGTCCCCGTGCATTGTGGATGTGTACATAAACTTGGGTTCTGCTTCGTGATTATTTACATTTTTCGAAATAACCGCAAACAATATTTTTCTTCCCAGCACAGAATTCCCCGCATCAACAATCCTGCAAATTGACGGATATTGTGTTGCAAAGTTATACATCATAGTGATATACTGGTCATATGCCGGATACACATTCCATGCCCGGACTTCTTCAATATTATCTGCCATTGTAATTCCCGTTGCAGTCTCATAAGGGAGCGGCAGCACTTCAAATTTATATCCGAGTTTCAAAAATTCATTAAATTCCTTTTCATTTGCGAAAGCATAAACATCATTACCGGTTACATTATCAATTGAAATTATTCTTGTCAACGTTTGCAACTCGCTTCTCATAAATATTTGAAACTTGAAATATACTAAACCGTCTTCCCTGAAACAACTTTCAATTGCCCGGGGATTTTGTTTCGGTATTTCTCCCTGCGGATAAAGGACAGTTGCCGATAAAATTATGCCAAGAAAAATCAGCAGTGAAAAATTTTTCATATAATAGTTATAATACTGAACTCAAAAATTTAACTGATAAAAATCCCACCAACAACTAACCACCAACAACTAATCACTTAATTAGTACCGCTTTCTTCGTCATCACGTAACTCTGTCCGTTACCTTCCGCTATAATTCTGTAAAAATAAGTTCCGCTTGACAGGCTGCCTGCATCCATTTGAACAGTATAATACCCAGCCTGTTTTTGCTCATTCACAATCACCTGTACCTCTCTTCCGCTCATATCGTATATTCTGACAGATACCCTACTGTCAAAAGGCAGGTCAAAATTAATTTTTGTAACCGGATTGAACGGATTCGGATAGTTCTGACTCAAATCAAATTTCGCAGGTACTCCCACTTCTACTTCACCTGCGAGTTCAAAATACTCAAAATTTCCGTTATAATCTATTTGTTTTAATCTGTATTTATATTTTCCCGATTGCAAATTCTTATCTTCAAAGAAATAACTTGTAGTAGAATTCTTCGTTCCATTTCCTTTCACAAAACCAATTTTATTCCACACTTCCGACTCCTGACTTCTGCATTCTGTCTTCTGCACCTCAAATCCCGAGTTATTTTCTTCCATTTCCGTCGTCCAGTTCAGTTTCACGTTCCTTCCGTTAATAGCAGAACTAAATGATGCTAATTTCACAGGAAGCGGACCTTGAAGCGGATTCCCGCGTCCCCAGCTTCCTCCCATTCCAAATTGACTGAATGAAGTTAAACCTACTCTATTAATTACAGGTATACTATTATTACCTGTTGCAGGGGAATGTGTTGGCGGTACCGTCCAGGGATTTGGACTCACGTTTGCTCTTTTTAAAACTCTCAGTTCACTAAAATTCATAATTTCACTTCCCGTTGGATTGAAACCCTCTCCTCTCAGCGAAATATCGTAAGTTCCGCCTGTTAAATTATCTCCTGCATCTAATTGCCAGTATCCGCGTTGACTATAGCAATCAATCAAATAAGGATTAGGTTCAGGACTAATTCCAACATCATTTAAAAATGTCATTGAATATGTACCGGGATCTGCCGCAATGAATTTTGCGGTTATCGAACCTGCCGATGGAGCACTTGTGAATGATAATGTAATTGTATTTAATGAAGATGCAGAGCCGACAGGGAAATAAACATCATTAACAGTTGAATTTGCAAACCATAATTTTAATCCGCTTGTTGTTGACGTAGAAGTTGTAATAACTCTGGCATTACCCGGAACTAATGTACCGCGTGCCGTGGGACTTGTCCCGAGCATCAGTGTATAAGTATCCACATTTACAATTCCGCTCGTCATAGTCAATGTTGCTGTTCCTTTTACAGTTGCATTTTTATTAAATGTAACAACAGCACTTCCCTGAAAAGTTAAATTATTTAAATATGTAGTTGTAGCCGAGGGAAGTTCATATCCGGTTGTAATATTTATAGTATTTGAATAAACAACATTATAATTAGTTGAATTATAAGGAGCCCGATATATTGAACCATTTGAACGGTTTATTGTTGCATTATTTTCTAAATATAGTCTGGAACCATTTGTAGTGCCGTTGCGAAGCTCTCCACCCATTAAGTATAAAGTTCCGGAAATTGTTCTGTTTGCATTCAATGTTATATTACCTGTAGAATTAATTATTACATTATATGGTCTGTAAGTATTTTGCCATTCATAATTTGAAGTCGTAAGTGTACCTCCCGTGTATGCTAATGTTGAGGCAGAACCATAGACAATAGGATTGCATCGTTGCCCCGACGCAGAGACTGTCCATATTCCTGAATTAAAAAATAGAGTTCCGTTAATCGTTAAAGCATCTGAATGACTGGTAAAAAAACTCCCGTTTTCACCGTTAATTAAAATACCGTTTATTATTAATCTCCCGTTATTAAGTATATTAAGTCCGCATAATCCCTGTGATGATATATTATTATAGTTGTATAATTCAGAACCTTCTAAAAAAGTCATTTCGGTAGAGTGTTGAAGACATAATTGTCCGTCGGCACTTGCATCGTTTATAATTACTGCTCCATTGTTAACCGTAACCGTACTGTTAGAAGTTCCGGATGGATAATCAAAACGTAAAGCCCATAAAATATTTATAGTACCGCTGATACTGTGAGATTTACCTGTTCCGGATATTACCAGCCTACCTCCATAGTATCCGCCGATGTTAATTACGGCACCTGAATTAACATTAAAAACACCTATAACGGTCAATTGCAAATTGGTAATATCTGCAGTTTCTAAAATACTTCCTGAATTAACCGTTAAATTATTACAATAGTAACTGTTATCAACGAAAACAGGTCCGTTGATTATTACATCTTCACCCTCCGGTACAACACCATCAATCCATGTTGAAGGATTGCTCCAGTTCCCTCCGGTTGCAGTACTGGTAATTGTCGTCATTTCAGATGAAGTCAATGATATTTCATCAATTGCAATTGAAGCATTAGAGTTAGGAAGGGTAGTTGAAGTTCGCCAAGAAAATACAAGTCTCCGCGTAGTACCCGCATAAGAAGGGTCTAAAGTAATTGTTACTGTTACATATTCACTCTGTTCATCTGTTAATGTAATAACTTCTCCCGATGAAAGTAAAGTTCCTGCCGATGGATTTGTAGAGGTGGTAACTACATGAACAGATAAATAATCGTAATTAACATGTGGATTTTGAATACGATATTTAAAACTCAATTTAATTTTTGTTTCTCCTGAAGGGACTGTGAAATTTCTGTAAATATGATTTACATTATTACTGGATTGTCCTGACCAGTTGGTTTCACTTGTTCCTGTAATTATTAATCTTGAACCCTGAGTAGGTCCCGGTGGATTAAGTGTTGATACATACCATTTATTATAAGAACCCTGCGTTACAGTCCATCCATTATTTAAAAATGAAGTCCCGTTTTCAAATCCTCCGTCTCCTGATGGGTCAATTATTGTTGTAGCATTCGGATTCATAACAGGCGGCTGTGAAGAAAAACTTCTTATTGGATAATTGGTACCCATCTTACCTGTACGGTCTATCAATGAGTATTCATCGTTCAAAATTTCTTCTTCCTGCCCGTACAAAAGCAGCGGAACAAAGAATATAACTATAAGTATCGTAAATAATTTTTTCATATTAAAATTTTCTCCAATGGGATAATTCCCGTATATTTAGAATTTTTTTAAATTTAAACTCTTTGCCTCTTAAAGGAAGGAAAAGGCAAGCGAACGATAAGGAAAGGTACATGCTTGCCTTTTTTAGAGGGTATGTGGTGTTTGATATGTTAAAAATCTTTTTCAGTTTATACTAAGTTTTGCTTTTAAAATTAATGTTTTTTGTTAATTGCTTATTGTATTTTATGCAAGTTTAATTTTAAACTCTGATAAATTAATCCCCGTTTATTCACATAAAGAACTATAAGCGATACAAATATAATGTTAATACTATTTATATGCTTGTAGGAAAAAGTAACATTATTATGTAAGATTTTTCCTACAGGAATTCCGTCGTAAAAGTAAACGTAATTATTTAACTGCATTAACAGGTTCACATTAAACATCATATTACGTTATTAATCTCCGCATTTACTCAATGGTTTCAAGTTTCCGTATTTTTTCTTTCTTTTGAATTATATTTTTTAAATTATTTCACATTCAAAAAAGAAAAGGCAAGCAGGAGTAAGCCATCACAAATAGCTTGCCCTTCCCGGAGGTAAAAATGAATGCTGTTTTAAATTCCTGTTTAATTTTTTTATTCCGTTATTTTTAAATTTATGTATCCTTTCTGCAGGGTATATAAATATCCCTGCCGCCAAATTAAATTCAACTTTAACTAATGAAGTCATTCTGCCAAAGTTATAATCAGTGACTTCTTCCGTTAATATAGACCGCAAATCTTATATGCCGATATGAACGGTTATTACTTCAAAAAGCGTCGTTATCAGAATCGCCGCTGACAGAAGTTTTCTTTTTTCCTATTTGTATGTAATTTTTACCCTCTTAGTAATATTATTTTTATAAGGATAATAAAATACCTGCTATCAGCAACATAACCGAGAAAAAGAACAGAATTGTAAGACCTTTATCTTCTTTTCCTCTGCTTTCAAACATTGATAATTTCATATTATCTTTTTTCATTATTTGATTAATAATTATATTTATATTCTTCAAATCCCGTACCAAATATATTTGTCATTTGATAACAAATATATTTACATATATTTAATATTTCTCAAAATGAGAAGAAATGAATAATTATGAGAAAAGTATAAAGCCCTGTATGATTCAGAACCGAAGAGCGAAACTGATAGTATGAGGAAAAACGGACGGGGAAAAATAAAAATCCTCATCCCACAGGCAAGCCTACCGGATGAGGAAAACCAATCACTAACAAACAATCACAAACAACTACTTCATCACCACCAGCCTCTTTACACTGCTGAATCCGTTTACATTCAGACGATAGAAATACACTCCGCTTGACAGACCGGCTGCATCAAATGAAACTGTATAATACCCGGCATCTTTAAATTCATTCAAAATCGTGGATACTTCCTTACCCAGCACATCATAGACCTTCAGCGAAACCAGTCCGCTTTGCGGAAGAGCAAAATCTATTTTTGTAACGGGATTAAAAGGATTGGGATAATTCTGATTCAAATCAAACTTCGCAGGCACGCCCACCTCGACAACACCCGCCAGTTCGAAATATTCAAAATTCCCGTTGTAATCAATCTGTTTAAGTCTGTATTTATATTTTCCCGTATTTAATCCCTTATCCTCAAATGAATAACTCGTTGCACTATTTTTATTCCCGCTTCCTTTCACAAATCCAACTTTATTCCACACTTCTGATTCCTGACTTCTGTATTCTGTTTTCTGCACCTCGAATCCCGAATTATTTTCTTCCATTTCAGTAACCCAGTTTAATCTCACATCCCTGTTACTCACGGCAAAATTAAAAGATGCTAATTTGACAGGTAAAGATCCTTCAAGAGGATTATTATCCTCGGAATTTCCTCCGATTGCAAATTCACTATATCTGTCAAGTCCTGTCCTTTTTACTGTAGGATATTCCGGTTGACCTTCCCCATCTTCATGAATTCCTTCAAGTACCCAATCTGAAAAAAAATTTCTTCTTTTTAAAACTCTAAGCTGGGGAGGATTATCTGCACCGACAATTCCTTCCATTCTTAAATTAATACTATAAGTTCCACCAAACAAATCTTCATCAGGAGTTACTATCCAATAACCTTTTTGACTATACCTGTCAATTTTATAACCTCCTTCATCTTCTATATATAGAGTTTGATTAGTATGTGACGGATTAACATCTTTATGTTCAACTGTTAATATACCTCCCCAAGTCGGAGCGACTGTATAAGCTATTTCAACTTGTCTGTAATACGTTTCTGTCCCCATAGGAAATAATTTAAAAACAGAAGTTTGATTTACGAAATATCTTGCAAATTTACCTATTATTTTTCCTGAAGTATATTCAAGAATTCCCGGAAAAGTATTATTAAATCCAAGCTTTAGTGTATAAGCTCCTGTTCTGATTTTTCCAGATGTCATCCAAAGCTTGAATTGTACATTTACATCTTTACTTATTGAAACTCCGGAACTATTGTTTTTGTCAATTGTAAACTCCCTGACTGACGAAGGTATAGAGATTCCAGTGTTTTGATCCGAATTGCCATAGAAAATATAACTGGAATTATCTATGAACGTTTTACTTCCGGTTGTTATTGAACCATCAACTCCATTAGAATGTGCAGTTTTCAAGGTCGCATCTTCATTTATTGTAAATGCACCTGCACCTGTGACTAAATTTAAAGCACAATCAAGAGTACCGTAATTGTTTATTACTAATGAACGGTTACTTGCAACAGGTAAATTATTATTCAACTTATAAACAGCGTAACTATATATAACCCAGTTAATATAATCGTTCAATAAATCACCACCGGAATGTGTAAATGTTGTATTCGCATTGCCACGAAAAATGAATGCTAAAGGTTGGTTAGATTGAATATGATCAAAAATACCTCCTGTTTGATTATAATTTCCCCATAAATAAAGTGTATATCCGGGAGTACTACTTTGAGGATTGGAAGCGAATTGTAACTTACCGTTATAAATATTTAAATTACCATTTATTGTTAATGTTAAAGGTGTACCACCTACTGCAAGACTTATGAAATTAGTTGTACTGCCTGAAACATCAAATGTAAAATTTCCCCCAATCACAGTTAATCTTGATTTCAAATTCCAGTCCGTTCCGGCAGTTGTAGGATTCCATCTCATAATAAGATTACCCCAAACATTAACAACTGGAAAATCAGCTATTTTATTTCCATTACTCCAATCCCAGTTGTTTATTTCAACTGTACTATATTGAGCAAATGATTCTATTCCGTTGAAAACAGAAGGGGGAGGAAGGCCTGATAATGTTTCAACCGAATAATTATGTATATATTTACCTCCATTATTAATCCGAAATGTTGTTTCATTAGAAAGAGTAATTTGATGTTGTGATTCTAAAATTCCACCATCTGCGATTTGTAGTTTTGAACCCCTTCCTGAAATTGACCAGATTCCGTTAGTTGTCATAGTATGAGGCCATCGGATTACAAATATATCTCCTGAAGTAAAATTCGGAGGATAACCCGTATTACTAATTGTATCACTAACCCAACTATCTGTTAAATTAGGTGGTAAACTTCCCTTTGAATAATACGTATTTCCCTGTGCATAAATAATATTCCCTGTAATCAAGAGAAAAATCAATTCAATTAAAATAATTTTATAGAATTTTTTCATAATATTTTGCTTTATACTTTTATAATTGTTCTTACTAACAATCGCATATAACAGCGAAACCGTCGTAAGAATTTACTTTTATTTTATAAAAAGATTTTCCCCGAAGCAAACCTATGAAAAGCGAAACAGAAAGGGTAATCCGACAGATACAATTTTTTTAACGCCGCACCAATAATGTGCCCGCTCCGACGAAAGAACACAAATTTTTAAAAGAACTCAAGAAATAATAAAACCAACCGGGGAAAAAAAACACACCCGGTTTAATATAACAAATTCGTTGTCACCGAAAATTTCATGATTTAATATTTTTACCCACCGTACCATATTTATTACACTATCGTTTTTTTAAAATACGTAATTAATTTTTAAATTCCAAATTAATTTTTTACCCCGTTATCCCCATATATTTCATCCCGCATTTACAGCCCCTAAATCCGCATTGTAAATAAAAATCATCGGGGCTGTCTGAAAAACAAACTCAAAAACAGTCCCGATATTTAGCGTTAAGTTATTTAAAAGAACTAACTTGAGGTAATATATAATAATTATTTGAATAATGCTTGTAGGAATATGTAACATTTTTTTGTAGGATTTATCCTACAAATTTCCTCATCCGACGGGCTCCGCTAACGGGATGAGGCGGGGGGGTAGAGACACTAAAAAACTCATCCGACAAGTTTCTTCGGATGAGTTTTTTAAGTTTTTTCTTGTAATGTGTCTGTTATTTGAGTACTACAAGTCTTTTCACACTGCTAAACCCATTTGTATTAAGCCTGTAGAAATATACACCGCTGGCTAACCCTGAAGCATCGAATATTACCGTATAGTAGCCCGCATCTTTCATTTCGTTTATGAGGGTTGAAACTTCCCTTCCGAGCATATCATAAACTTTCATTGTTACAAGTCCGCTTTCGGGAATATCAAAATTTATTTTTGTAACGGGATTGAACGGATTCGGATAGTTCTGGCTCAAATCATATTTCGCGGGAATGCCGACGTCAACCACACCTGCGAGTTCGAAATATTCAAAATTCCCGTTGTAATCAATCTGTTTCAGTCTGTATTTATATTTTCCCGTCTGTAAATTCTTATCCTCATAGGAATAACTCACGGGTTCATTTGAATTTCCTTTACCCTGAATAAAACCGATTTTTGCCCAAATTCCATCAATTGTTTTTCTCTCTATATTAAATCCTGAATTGTTCAATTCCGTGCCCGTTATCCAGTTTAATTTCACATTCCTCTGTACCTGATTGAATGTGAATGACTGAAGTGCCACGGGCAAGGGTGCGTTCTGAGAACTCACCGTCCATAAAGAAAAGGTAGAATCGGTTGCCTGAATAACACGCGGGTTATTTATTGAAACATCAACGGAATCAACCGCTATCCAGGTTGCGCCGTTATCTTCACTTTTCCAGATAAGACCTAAATTCGTGCTGCTGAAATTTTTTCCGTTATCAAACACCGACCACCAGGAATAATCAACTAATCTTCCATTTACCGGCTGAGGAGTTGATGATATATCCCATTTACAACTAATTCCTTCATTCGGAGGATATATTACCGGTTCTCCCGTTATTCTTGTTGTTGTTACAGAAGACAGATTATCCGGACCGGAATGAATATATATTCCCAGAAAATTAAACGAACCTGTTCCGATATTTCTGGGACCGGTTATTGTTGTTCCCAGAATATAGGTCATATCATTTTCCGCCGGATTGGAGGCACTTGTACCGAATATAATGCTGTTACTTCCGGTGTTTAATACGCCGTTTGATAAAGTCAGTGTACCGTTAATTGTTATGTCTCTGTTTAATAATAACCCGCCGAAATTATTTAATATAATATCATTAAAAGTTATACCGCCCGTTCCCGATATTATATTCCGGTTCAGACCGTTGAAACTGAATGTTTGATTTATGAATGTTAAATCTTCACCATTGTTTATTAAATTACCGAACATATTAAATGTGAAAACATCGGAACTGCTGAACGTTCCCGTTCCCGAGCCGTAGTTATCAAATTGCAAAATACCTCTGATTTCAGGACCAGTTGCAACACCGGAAGTCGTGTAATCATAAGCGGTTGAATTTCTGAAACTCAAAATTCCGAATGTAGCTCCGTTTATTGCAACAGGATAATTTGATGTCATCGGAACGTCAAATTCAAAGATGCCTGTTTCAGTAGCCGGAACACCTGACAAGGAAGTAACTAAATTTGAATGAGCACTTAATGTTTTATGAACGTACTTACCACCGTTAAAAAGTTTTAACAGACCGTTGCTTCCCTGTAAAAATGCTATTGAAGTTCCTGAAGATGCACCTGAATTATTTACCAGAACACCTTCGTTAATAACCGTTATATCACTTGTGGATTCAACATTATCTCCGACTAACAAACCCGGTGCAGATGTATTAGCCGATGTTAAAGTTAATGTGATATTATTACCTGACTCAGGAGAAATAATTAATCGCTTTATTGAAACATTTGCAGAGCCGATATCAACCGTATAAGAACCGGAGACTAATGTATTATCCAGCACAACTGCTACATCATTTGCGGGTACCTGATTATCATTCCAGTTCAGAGCATCGTGCCAGTTTGTTGTATTGGCACCTCCATCCCAGTAAATGGCTTCCGTTACACTTCCGTTACAGGCAACTTCTGCGGGCGGAGCCCCTCCTCCCGATATCACTATTATTTCACCTTTGTATTCTCCCGGGTCCAAGTCTGCTCTTAATCTTACATATACGTTTGTATTGCTCAGAGTTCCGCCTGTATATTGAATATTTAATTCACCCGTAAATGTAAAATTATCCAGTGATAATTCATAATGGTCTGTTCCGGTTATTGTTAATATATCGTCAGGGGGGGATAGATTTACTCCTCTCACTCTGAAATCACGGGAATCAGACGGTCCGTAACCGTATGTATATTCGAAATCGTTCAGAACGGAAGGGGCAGCATTAATAGTCGGGACTGAAGGTCCGAGTATTGACCTTTTCGGAAGATTATCCTGCGCCCATACGAAACTTCCGGTTATAAAAAGCAGCAATATGAGAATAAAAGAAATTCTCAAAGCCGGTTTACTCCCTTTCAAAACCAAATTTCCAAAAGATGTAATAAAATTATTCATATAATTTAAAACATTTTATTTCATAAAAAAATTTACTTTTCACCGGTCTTAAATTTAATACATAACATATCATCCACAGCAATCTACACCTGATTACCATCATACTTATTACATAGAATATAATAAAGATTTGATTAAAAAGTAACATAAAAATTAATTTATCTGCATTGGCGAAATGCAAATTCTGCGTTCCGAGGACTCGGGAGCAAATAACAAAAAAAAGTATAAACGCAAAGGAAAGATGCCCACGAAAGACACGGAATACACAGAAAAATATTTACCGCAACGGCGCAATTCAATTAAGAATTAAAAATTAAGAATTAAGAATAAGAGATTTGTAAGATTGAAGATTTGTA
>JAFGII010000108.1 GCA_016929695.1 Ignavibacteria bacterium | reverse complement strand
TTAATCCCCCAAATAAATTCATCTACTAATAACTAACCACTAATAACTAACCACTAATTCTTCCGTGTCTTTCGTGGGAATCTTTTCCGGTTATTTGCTATTTGTTATTTGCTATTTTAAACAGAATTTCAGCACTAAAGAATTAACTTATCCGATAAGGAAATTCCATAATAATGCATCCAGTATTAAAATCATGGCAGCCGAAATAACAAATGACTTAATGGTAGAAAGACCTACTCCCTGCGCACCTTCAGTTGTCTGGAAACCGTAAAAACATCCGATTGAAGAAATTGTTAACCCAAAAAATAGAGATTTTATTGCGCCGGCAATTACATCTTTGACTGCAAAATTCATTTTAAAACCACTCATGAATGCAGAAGGAGGCACACCGAGAAAATTCGTTGTAACAAAATATGCTCCGAAAATTGCAATCGTGCTTGCATAAATTACAAGTATCGGCAGCATCATTGTTGTCGCAATTATCCTCGGCATCGCAAGATACCTGACGGGATTTATTCCCATTGATTCAAGTGCGTCTATCTGTTCCGTCACTTTCATTGTCCCCAGTTCGGCAGAAATTGACGCTCCTATCCTGCCGGCGAGAACCAGTGCCGCCAGTACCGGACCTAGTTCAATTATAATTCCTTTCGGAGCAGAAGAACCCAAAAAATTAGGTGATATCAAGTCCCCTATCTGATAAGCTATTTGCCATGCTGTAATTGCACCTGTAAATATTCCGATAACAGTAATGAGTAATAAAGAATTTACTCCGATGTGCACCATCTGTTCAATAATTAATTTTCTGTCACGGAATACCCTTGGAAAACTTTTCACTACCCCTGATATCATTATTGAAAAATTCCCGAGGTCTGTAAAAAATGATATAATCTTCTTTTCAATGAGATTTATAATGGTCTTTGTCATATCAAACTACTGTCCTTTGAATTTTTACCTGTAAAAGTTTATTGCCCGCCTTTTTTGAAATTATAAATATTAAACCTTTATAATCAATCCTTTCGTATATTTCTGGAATATGACCTGTAACAAACTGAAGGAATCCGCTCAAAGTTAGATATTCATCCGGATTTTCGGGTATGCTTGACTTGAACTTTTTGTTAAATTCTTCAATCGAAATTACGGGATTGACAAGATAAATCCCAAACCTGTCCTTTTCAACTGTTTTTGTATCAACATCATATTCGTCTTCTATCTCCCCGACAATTTCCTCTATAATATCTTCAAATGTAATAAGACCTTCAACACCTCCGTGCTCGTTTATTACAATGCCCATATGTATGTGTTTCCTTTGAAAATCTTTCAGAATTTCACCTATATGTTTCGTCTCAGGAACGAAATGTGCTGTCCTCAGAATATCCTGCAAAACAATTAAATCCCTGTGCTCGGAAGCACTGATAAGGTCTTTTGAATAGAGAATACCGATAATGTTGTCAAGAGAATCTTTAAATACGGGAATTCGTGAAAATCCTTCTTCTACTACTGTCTTTATAATTTTTTCGCGTGAGTCCAGTATGTTAATTGCAACTATACTGTTTCTGGGAACCATTATGTCTTTCGCTGCTTTATCGTTGAAATCAAATATTTTTTCTATGAGTTGATGCTCTGTAGAGTCAATTACACCGGTCTTTCGCCCTTCGTTGATTAGATACCTTATTTCCTCTTCCGAACTTACCATATCGGTTTTTGAAACTGGCTCTATTCCTATTATTTTCAGAAATAAATTCGCTGACCTCTCAAGAATCCAGATGAATGGTTTGAATGTTCTGTAAAATAATTTTATCGGAAATGCAAGCCAGAGTGATGTCTGTTTTGTATATCTTATCGCAATTACTTTCGGGACAAGTTCACCTATGACTATCGTTAAATATGTAATTAAGATTATACCCAGTAAGACCGAAAAAGTATTCATTAACGAAGTACTCAACCCCAGATAGTTAAAAAGAGGTCTGAAAATGTCCGACAGTATGTCTTCTCCTATCCAGCCTAATAGCAGATTAACCGCAGTGATTCCCAGTTGTGTCGCTGATATGTATCTTTCGATATTATCTTTTAAATTCTTCAGAATTAAGGCTCTGTGGTTGCCTTTCTGAATTAATGTCTCGATTTCGGAATTACGGATTTTTATTAATGCGTATTCAAATGAAACGAAAAATCCGTTAATGAAGATGAAGGTGAATATTAGAATCATTTCCAGTAAAAATGTCTCGAATTCGGGCATCACCTGATATTATTTGTAATCATAAATTATTTCTTCTGTTCTGATATAATGCCTCCCGGTCAGCGGGAGCAAAAAATTATACTTCATTAAATTAATCTGCATTAATCATTTTTAACACTAAAATAACTAATACTTACACTGAATCCGCAATTGTATTTTACTTTGCGGTCTCTGCCTCTTTGCGCTCTTTGCATTAAACACGTTATGTTTTGGTTCCGGCGTATGTCCTGCATTAAATTATCTGTATTTTTTTAGAAACTCCAGCCTCTTTTCAAGTTTATTTTTGGGAACCAGAAGTTTATCTTTACCGAATATTGCTTCTTCCTGTGATTTGAATACGAGTTCAAATTCATCGCTCATTATAATCGCTTCCTCAGGACAAACCTCTTCACAAAAACCGCAGAATATGCATCTGACCATGTTAATTTCAAATTTCTCGGGGTATCTTTCCTTTTCCCTGTCGGTTTCGCCTGCCTGTACTTCTATTGCAAGTGCGGGGCAAACCCTCGAACATAGCCCGCAGGCAACACACCTCTCCTGCCCGTTGTCTTCCTGTACAAGAACAGGTCGCCCCCTGAATGATGCGGGAGATTCCCATTTATCTTCAGGATATTGACGCGTAAATCTCGGTCTGAATATTTCCCTGAATGTCAGAATTAAACCCTGAGCAATCTGCGGAATATATGATTTTTCGAAGAAAGTTAAATCTTTCTTTTTTACGATAGGCATAATTGAATTTATTTTATTACAACCATTTTCCTTGTTTCCCTGTTTATCCCGGAGGTAAGAACATAAAAATAAGTTCCCGAACTTAACTTGTATTCCGAAATGTTCAGTTCAAAACTGTATGTTCCTGAGTTCATTTTTCTGTTGATTAAATCCGCAACCTTGTTTCCGAGTATATCATATAATTCGAGATTTACTAAATCGTTCTTGTGTATGGAAAATTCAATTTTTGTATTCGGGTTGAATGGATTCGGATAGTTTTGTTTTAATTCAAAACCTTGGGCAATTTCATTTATGGGTGTAATCGAACTCGGATAATTTAATTGTACCTTAAAGGTATCAACGATATACTGATTCGGATTGTTAACTATATAACATTTCATTACTACGGTTCCGATTCCTGGTGTAGGTCCTATGAAATCTACATAAAGAGTATCGGTTAAACCTGCCTGTATTGGATATCCGGGAACCGGGTACGGCGGAATTGTATCAACTTCAGGTCCCATGCAAAGCATTCCTACGCATAACTGTGAAATCCATCCTGATGGAAGGTCGTTTACTATTCTGACTAACTTGAAATTTTGAGTGCTTGAAGAAGTATTTACAACAATTCCTAACGAAGCCACCGGGTTGACGCTCGATGTGTCTCCCTGTATTAAAGGAGGTGAAATTCTGTAGAAATCAAAACCCTGTGATAATGAATCTGAAGATGCAAACACAATTAAAATCAAAAGAAAAAGTAAATTTAATTTTTTCATATATAATTTTTTAATTTAAAAAACCTTGTATTTTATCAATTAACTTCTTTGTAGTCATAAATTCAGGCGCAAGTTCCAGTGCTTTTTTGTATTCATACAACGCATCAAACCAAAGTCCTTTTATTTCGTAAATTTTTCCGATATTTAAATGTACAAATTCAGGATTCTGATAATTCTTTATCTCAAGTGCTAATTCCAGCCATATAAGCGCCTCATCGTACTTACCGAGTTTTATTAAATATGCTCCTATATCGTTGTATGGGTTTCCGTACTCGGGGTCTAAATTAATTGCATTTTTACATTCTGCTATCGCTTCTTCATATTTTTTAAGATAACTGTATGCCCATCCTAAAAAAGTATGTGCTTTTGCAGTGGGATAAATTTTTATGGAAGATTTGTAGTTTTCTATTGCTTCCTCATAATTACCTGCCATCTGCAATGCAAATGCTTTGTTAAAATAACCTTCGGATTGTTCCAATATGTCTTCAAAATTCTTCATTTTTTCTTTTTCTCTCTCTATTATTCTAAACCTGAGCAACACTACAAAAGTTTCATTAATATAAAACATTTATCAGAGAGTTTAAATGTAATTTTTTTGCAGCATTAAATATGTGTATATAAAAACAATCCTTTTTAATTTTTATCTTAAAAATCCGTGTTTCATCCGTGTATTCCGTGTATCTGATGCATCCCGTATGTTTTTCAATTCATAATTAATCGTTGCGTCCTTTGCGCCTTCTTTTTTTACTCATCCGATGAACTTGTTCATCGGACGAGTATAAATTCCTTAATCTTTTTAAATCTGCGCCCATCTGCGCTATCTGTATAAATCTGCGTGCCAAATTCGTAATGTTTGCCTCGTCACTTTTTTCTTGCCGGTTTACACAGAATTTGAAAACTAATGGAATAATTCATAATTATTCGTAGCGTCCTTTGCGCCTTTGCGGTTAATATCTTTTATTCTTAATTCATAACACGGACAAGCCGGAACCAAACATTACTATTTCACTCAGAGACCGCAAAGAAATATATTATTTAAAATATTTTAGTGTTTTTCGTGTATTTTTTTTGTGTCTTTTGTGTTAAAAATGAGTAATGCATATTTTTCTTTGCCGGTTTACCCGGAATTTAAATACTAAAGGATTAATTGAATATCTGTTCTTAATTCTTATGCGTTTTTTATGTATTCAATAATGTATTGTTTCTCTGCAATTTCATTTTAATATTTGATAATATGAAAATCGGTATAATACTGGGCTCGGGACTGGATAACTTTGCTGACAAAATCTCTGAACCTGAAATATTATTCGAAGAGAAATCAGGAATTCATCACAAAAAAGTTATTCGGGGACAATTTAATAACCGTGAAATTTTTACTTTCTCGGGAAGAACCCATATATATGAGTCTGGTTCTGATAAAGAAATATTCAAAAATATAAAACTTGCTCATCTTCATAAAATTGAATTAATAATTATAACTAATGCGGCAGGAGGTCTTAACCCTGAATTTAAAATCGGGGATTTGATGTTGATTACGTCAGTTATCAATTTGTTCGGGAAATATTTGAAGAATGGAATGTCTGAAATAAATTTCAATAGATATTTATTGAGAAAAATTAATTCAATCGCAGTTGAAAATAACCTGATTTTGAAAAAAGGCGTGTATTGTGCTTCTGCAGGTCCTAACTTCGAAACAAAATCCGAAATTAAATTTCTGAAAAAAATCGGTGCAGATGCTGTGGGTATGTCAACAATACCGGAAATGTATTTGGCAAGTTCTCTCGGTATGAAAATGCTGGGATTATCCTGTATAACGAATATTTTATCGGAAACGTCGGAAAAAACTGTTGACCATGCAGAAATTCTTGAAGCAGGTAATTCGGCATCTCAGAAATTATCCGGATTAATATCATTAATTATGGAAAATAAGATATGATTATAGATACCCACGCTCATTTGTATTATCCCGATTTATATGATAATATCGAAAAAATAATTGAAAAATCATCGGAAAACGGCGTGAAAAAAATTATTGTTCCGGCTGTCGATTTGAAAAGCGCAGAAATTATTCTGAAAATGACAGTGCGTTTTGATGAGATTTACGCAGCCGTAGGTTTTCATCCGGGTGATTTAAAAGGATATAATATAAATGACCTTAAATATCTTGAGAACTATGCTAAAGAAGAAAAAGTAATGGCAATCGGAGAAATCGGTCTGGATTATTATTGGGATAAATCTGAAATCGAAAAACAAAAAATGTTTTTTTCTGTTCAACTCGAAATTGCTAAGGACTTTAACCTGCCTGTAATAATTCATACAAGAGAATCCGTTGACGATGCCGTAGAAATAGTAGTGAAAAAGAAAACTAAATTATTAAAAGGACAATTTCATTGCTTCAGCGGAAATCTTCAAAATTTAAAAAGTGTTCTTGAATTAGATGATTTTTACGTTTCCTATTGCGGAAATCTTACGTACAAAAACTTTAAGGATATTAATATTATAAAAAATACACCTAAGGAAAGATTACTTTTTGAGACGGACTCTCCTTTCTTACCGCCTGTGCCCTTCAGAGGGAAGATTAATCAGCCCGGATATCTGATACATACGATTGAAAAACTCTCTGATATACTTGAAGTAAAATCCGATGAACTGATTAAAATTGTTTATAACAACACCCTTAACTTATTTAAATTTAATTAGTTTTCCTGATTTAATAATAATTTACAACCTCGATTATTCACACCATATAACTTCCCTGTTTAATCTTATCTTTGCTACCGTTGCCCCTTCACAATTAATAACAGGTTTACTCATAATTTGAAAACTAATATAATTATTCAAAATTCAAAATTTAAAATTCATAACTATTCGTTCCGTCCTTCCCGCCTCTTCGTTTAATCCCCCAAATAAATTCATCTACTAATAACTAACCACTAATAACTAACCACTAATTCTTCCGTGCCTTCCGTGGGAATCTTTTCTGGTTATTTCCTATTTGCTATTTGTTCTTTGCTATTTGTTATTTTTTCTTTGCGTTCGCGGCGTCTGTGCGGTTATATTTTTTCTATTCATAATTCTTAACTCTTAATTGAATCGCGCCTCTGCGTTTAGTCCACCAAATAAATTCATCTACTAATAACTAACCACTAATAACTAACCACTAATTCTTCCGTGTCTTTCGTGGGAATCTTTTCCGTTTCTTTCCTATTTGCTCTTTGTTATTTGCTATTTGTTCTTTCCTATTTGCTATTTGTTCTTTTTTCTTTGCGTTCGCGGCGTCTTTGCGGTTATATTTTTTCTATTCATAATTCTTAATTCTTAATTGAATCGCGCCTCTGCGTTT
>JAFGII010000107.1 GCA_016929695.1 Ignavibacteria bacterium | reverse complement strand
TGGTTGTACAATTATAAAGTAGATTTTCGTTTTAAATAAAAAGTCAAATAAATTATATATAAAAAATGTCTGAGGACTCGGGAGCAAAGAAAAACATGCATTACTCATTTTTAACACTAAAGACACAAAAAAATTACACGAAAAACACTAGAATATTTTAAATAATATATTTCATTGCGGTCTTTGCCTCTTTGCGGTCTTTGCGTGAAATAGTAATGTTTGGTTCCGGCTTGTCCGGGTTATGAATCAAGGCAGCAGAAAATTAAACGGGGGATATGGTAAATTCCGGAAAATTCCGTACAATATTATAATGATAACGGCAATTATTACTATTGTAACTGACGGATTAAAAAAGGGAAGTTTTTTATTGAAGGCAAGATGTACAAATCTTGTAAAAACATAATATGCGAAAACCGGAATAAAAATAAAAATTAAAAGGTTATGCTTGATTGCATCAATAATATGACCGTGGAGAAGCAAGTGAGTTCCCCTCATACCTCCACATCCCGGACAGTAATATCCTGTCAGAGTCCGAAAATAACACGGTGGATAATAAATAAAGCCTTCGGGGTCAAAGAGATAAAACACGATTAACAAAACGGCTGCAGCAATTAATACTGCAGCCGAATAAAATTTTTCATTTTTCAATTTAAAAACTTTAATTACGGTTGAGGCGGTGGTGGTGGCGGTTGATAAGGCGGCTGATTTGTCGGAGGCGGCTGATAGGGCGGAGATTGCGGAGCTACCGACGGACCTATGTATTGTGCCTTACCGAATCCGAGCATAGGGAAGAAAATAATTGATAACAAAGCAAGTCCAATACCATATCCCGCATCCTTACCGAATGATTTGGCAAGGTCAATGCATAATATAATACTGAAAACAATGTTAACACAGGGTATGAGTAACAGTATAACCCACCATACAGGTCTTCCAACTATTTCACACCATACGATATAGTTGTAGATCGGAACAATTGCTGCCCAGCCGGGTTTTCCTGCTTTAACAAAGATTTTCCATAAAGAAATAATCATCAGAACCGCAAAAGCCAAAATAAATACAGTATATATAATCATAATACCTACTGCTACACCAAGGGCTTCTTCATCATAATCATCATATCTGTAACGGCTTTGTAAAATAATCAGATTGAACAAAAACAGTAATAACTTCATTGTTTTCCCTTTCAGTTTAATTTAAGAATAATTTTATGTAATAAAATATAAATTTGAATATACAAAATAAACAAATAAAAAAGTGCTTTTCTGTTTTAAAAAAAAGCACTTTTTAAGATGATATTGGGAAAATTTTATCTGTTTCTGTACGGGCAATTTCCTGCTCTTCTTCCGAATCCTCTTCCCTGCCATCCGGAGTTGTCATCGCTGTTGTTTGTTCCTCTCCAGCACTGACCTTTTTTCCATCCTTTACTGTTTCCTTTTTTCCATCCTTTGCCGTTTCCCTTTTTCCATCCTTTGCCGCCTTTTGACCATAAAGGAAAACCTTTATCATCTGTCAGTTTTATTGTGGAACCGCTTTGCTCGATTTCAGAAGGATATATTTCATTAACTCCTTTTATCGTTCTTACTTCACCTTTAACAGTCGCGCTTGAATTTGTTAATGAATATTTATTATTCTGCCAGTACCAATAGGGTCCCATTCTTAAATCATATTCAGTCCCGTCATTTGCTTTGAACTTTGCTACAGGATGGTCGATACTTGTAATAGTTCCCGGAATTGTTTTGATATTATCGGGATTAAGTGTTCTCTGTGCGAAAACAGATGTCGTTAGGAACATTACAAGCAGTGTTAAAATTAAATTTACTTTCATTTAGTTACTCCTTTATTTTTTAGTTTTATAATCTTAACAAGATTTATATTATAGAATGCAAATATTATGCCAAAGATATAATTTAAAAATAACGGCTATTTTTAATGAAAAAATTCTACAAAATGTGTTTACTTCGTCATTTATGTCGAATTATTGCATTGAAAATTATTACATCATTCTTAGTTTTTAATTATTTCTTGTAATGTTACTAATTAAATAAATTATAATTTGCATTTAAATTTTGTAAATTAATAAAAGTTATTACAAAATGGATATCGTAAAATATTTAATAAAAAATGATTTTTGTTCTTCTGCGGAAACAGTGGAGATAATAAATCCATATAAACAAGAAGTTGTCAAAAAAGTATATAAGTCTTCCGTAGATGATATAAATACTTCACTGGATTACCTGACTGAAATTTTTTATTTATACAAAAATTTACCGGTATATGCAAAATCCGAATTTCTCGAGAGAATAACAAATAAATTTATTCAAAAAAAAGAATTTTTAGCGAATCTGTTAACTCTCGAGACAGGCAAGCCAATAAAACTTTCGAGGATAGAAATTGACCGTGCGATTTTTACATTCAGAACCGGCGTCGAGGAATCGAGACGGTTAGACGGGGAAATCATTGACCTTGACCAGTTAAAGGGTTCCGAAAGAAAGAAAGGTATAATTAAAAGATTTCCTGTCGGAGTGATTCTCGCGATTACGCCGTGGAATTTCCCCGTTAACCTTGTTGCTCATAAATTGTCTCCAGCACTTGCATCCGGAAATGTTGTACTGCTAAAACCCGCAAGTGCGTCATTATGCTGCGGAATCGAAATAGTAAAAATTATCAAAGAGTCTGCAGATGAAATGAAATTTGGTTTTTGCCCTGTTAATGTCGTAACAAATTCCGGAAGTGAGATCGAACAGTTTGTATCGGATGCCAGAGTGAAGATGGTGAGTTTTACGGGCAGTCCCGCAGTCGGATGGAATCTGAAAAAGAAATTGAATATGCAGAAAATTTCTCTTGAACTCGGCGGAAATGCAGGTGTGATTGTAGATGAAACAGCTGATATTAATATTGCTGCCCCAAAGATTGCTGCCGGAGCTTTTTCACACGCAGGGCAGAGCTGCATTTCGGTTCAAAGAGTTTTCGTTCATAAGTCATTACTAAACGGGTTTCGAAAATTTCTTTTAGAAGAAACAAATAAAATTAAATACGGAAATCCATTTGAAGAAGACATATTAACGGGTCCGATGATAAATGAAAAAGAAGCGGAAAGAATTCAGAGTTGGGTTGAAGATGCTTCGGGCAAAGGAGCGGAAATATTAACAGGGGGTAAAAGAGAAGGTGCGGTGTATCAGCCGACGGTACTTTTCAATGCACCCCGTAATTGCGATGTGAATTCGAAAGAAGTCTTTGCACCTTTATTAACTCTGACGGAATTCGATGATTTTAAAACTGCAGTTGAAGAAATAAATAATTCCGATTTCGGTCTTCAGGCGGGAGTGTTTACAAATAATCTTGCAAATGTAATGTATGCTTTTGAGAATATTGAAACAGGCGGAGTTGTTATTAACGATGTATCCACTTACAGGATGGATTCGATGCCGTACGGCGGCGTAAAGAATTCAGGAATAGGTAAGGAAGGTATTAAATATGCGATTGAAGAAATGACCGAAAGAAAAATTCTCGTTCTGGAAATCTAAAATAATCAGATGGATAAAAAAAATAAAATTGCTATATTCGGCGGGAGCGGAATGCTGGGAAGTGCCATAAACCGCAGATTAAAATTCGAGGGCTATGAAAATATTTACCTGCCCGCACAGGCGGATGGATTTGATTTGCTGAATAAGGATATGGTTGATAAATATATTAAAGAGAATCATTTTGATAATATTTTTATGGTGGCGGGATTGGTGGGCGGTATTTATGTAAACAACACCCGCGGTGCCGATTTCCTGTATCAGAACGCAATTATGATACTGAATGTAATCGAGGCGATAAAAAATTTTAGTCAGCAGACAAAATTATTTTATTCAGGTTCAACCTGTATATATCCGAAAGAAAATCCACAGCCGATAAATGAGAAAAGGTTCCTGGCAGGTTATCTTGAAGAAACCAACAAAGGATATGCAGTAGCAAAAATAACCGGCATTATTGCCTGTCAGTTATATCATCAACAGTATGGAATCAATGCTATATCGGCTATGCCGACAAATATGTACGGTCAGGGTGACAATTATAATCTTGAGACGGGACATTTTATCGCTGCATTAATTAAAAAACTTGTTACGGCAAGACAGACAGGTGAACCGCCGGTATTCTGGGGCAGCGGGAACCCGAGAAGGGAAGCACTGTATTCCGATGACTGTGCGGAAGCAATTGTTTTTTTAATGAAAAATTATAACGAACCTGATATTGTTAATATAGGAACAGGATTTGACTATTCAATAAAGGAATTTGTTGAAATCGGAAAAAATGTTATAGGATATAAAGGCGAAGTGAAATGGGATTCAAGCAAACCCGACGGGATGTATATGAAACAGACCGACATATCTAAACTGAAATCCATTATGCCGGATTTCAAACCGCGTTCATTTGAAGACGGTCTGAGAAATGTTTTAAACATTGATTTTGCAAATCATTATTAATAAATTAATCTTTGTAATCCATTAATTAAAATCAATAAAATGAAACCATTTAAAATTTTGTTAGCTGTATTTGTAGTTGCATTACTTATTGGTGGTTTAATGTCTTGCGGGAGTAAAGATACTGATAATGCCGTTAAGTATTTGACGAAAATCAGTGAATTTATTGCATCCCAGGATTTTAAGACTTCGGTCAGCGGATTAGTTGACGGTGCGATTGTAGAAAGCACCGAGGGGGAAAAGAATTTTGATAATGCAAAATTCTCGGAAGATTTCAACAAAATTCTTGATTCAAAAAGCGATGAAATTGCCAAGTCGGTAGGTTTCAAAGATTCAAAAGATGCTACCGCGATTATCGATAAGGTGAAAGATCAACCTGTCGTAAAAGACTTATTCGAAAAATATGATGAGTCTGTCAAAAAGATAAGAACCGATATGGAAAAAGAAGGTAATACAAAAGTAGAAGAAATGAAAAAGGCTTTAGAAGAAACTGTAAAGGAAAAAACAGGCGGAGATAAAAACGTACCTGAAGATAAAGCAGGAGAAGACGTTGATAGTGATTCTCAGCCGTAATTAAGTTATTTTGATTTTTTCTAAAAGGCTGTTCTTTAATATGAGCAGCCTTTTTTTATTTTTTATAATTTCATTTAACATTAAAATCGCTAAAATTAATAAAGAAAAAATAAGATTTAAATATTATTATATTTTTAATTTTTTTATAGTGCTCTGAGCGGTAAATATTTTTGCACGTATTATGAAATTCTTAACTTAATCTGCTTATTGTTTTTTCATTTGTCAGTTCCCTGATTGCGTCACGGGCAATCCATCTTGCGGATTTCGAGTTAAGTTCTATTAGTTTTCCGGAAACATTAATTGCCTCTGCATTGAGCCTGAAATTCCTTTTTCCAATCTGTCTTAACGCCCAGTTAACCGCTTTTTTAACGAAATTTCTTTCATCCGCTGAACCTTTAATTATCAGATGAAAATACTTTTCAAATTCAGAATCAGGTGCGCTTTTTTTATGAACTGCGAGTTGTGCAATCATTGAAAAACCGGCTCGTTTAACAAATTCATGATTGTCATTGCACCATATCGGAATATACTCTTCAATGAAACTTACTTTTCTGAAAAGCCGGTTGCAGCAGCAGTCGCATACATCCCACGAATCGAAATCCTTAACCCAATTTTTAAGTTGCTTTTTTGTTACTTCTTTCGGATTATCAATCATTGATGCAAGGAGCCTTGCATCGTGATAACCGGTATTCCACAATTCCAGTGCGAGAGTATGGTTGTACCTGTATCTTTTTGATATGTCGGTTAAAACGGGAGCACTTATACCGAATGCAGTATCAACATTTATTCCGTACCTTTTCATTCCCTCAATATTTCTTTCATTACGGAAACCTTTGAATTCTCCGATTATTTCTTTTACTTTATCCGAATATTCCATCATAATGCCTGTAAAGTTTTTGTTTAGTTTTGTAAATTACATGATTTGAAATTAATTTAATATAAATAAAGTGGCAAAAGCAGATTTAATGGATAAGATTGTTTCTCTTGCGAAGAGAAGGGGATTCATTTTTCAGTCATCAGAGATATACGGCGGATTAAACGGTTGTTATGATTATGGACCGTTGGGAGTTGAACTTCTAAGAAACATAAAAGAAGCATGGTGGCGGGATATGACATTGCGTGAAGATATAGAAGGGCTGGATTCTTCTATTCTGATGCATCCGAGAGTATGGGAAGCTTCAGGTCACGTTGAAAACTTCACAGACCCTATGGTTGACTGCAAGGAATGCAAGGCAAGATTTAAAGCAGACCAGCTTGAAGAAAGTGAATGCGGCAATAGAGCATATAAAGGCAGAAAAGCAATAAAATGCCAAGAGGAGGGTAAATTTACGGAAGCAAGAAATTTTAATTTAATGTTTAAAACTTATCTAGGCTCGGTAGAAGATAATTCAAACACAGTATATTTAAGACCTGAAACCGCACAGGGAATTTATGTGAATTTTCTGAATGTAAAAGAATCATCGCGTCAGAGAATTCCGTTCGGAATTGCGCAGCTGGGCAAAGCATTCAGAAACGAAATAAACACAAAAAACTTTTTATTCAGAACAAGGGAATTTGAACAGATGGAGATGCAGTATTTCATAAATCCGGAAGAAGATGAAAAATGGTTTGAATACTGGAAGGAAGACAGAATTAACTGGTACAAAAAGTACGGAATGAAAAAAAATAAAATGAAAATAACCGTTCACGATAAACTGGCACACTATGCGAAATCCGCCGTGGATATTGAATATGAATTCCCGTTCGGCTGGGGTGAAATCGAAGGAATACACAACCGCACTGATTATGATTTGAAAAGACATACTGAATATTCAGGAAAGAAAATAGAATATTTTGACGACCTGACGAAACAGAGATATATACCTTTTGTAATTGAAACATCGGCGGGTGCATCACGGAGTTTAATGGCATTTCTTGTTGATTCTTATGACGAAGAGGAAGTAATAAAAGAAAACTCAGACGGTTCAAAGTCATCCGAAATAAGAACAGTATTAAGACTTCATTCATACTTTGCACCCGTAAAAGCCGCAGTATTTCCGCTTGTTAACAGGGATGGAATGCAGGATATTGCACATAACATAACCGAAGATTTACGAAAGTATTTCAGAGTATTTTACGACGATTCCGGGGCGGTCGGAAGAAGATACAGAAGGCAGGATGAATGCGGAACACCTTTCTGTTTCACCGTAGATTCGCAAACCCTTGACGAAGGTACTGTTACGATACGTGAACGTGATTCAATGGCGCAGGAAAGAGTGAATAAAGATAATCTTAAAGAAGTACTGCTCGCAAGAATTTAATCATAGAATATAGTCATAGAAGAATTTCCGATCATACCGGATCGAAAATAATCATAATATGATTTTGATTTATAAATTGTGAATAGTCATTTCAGTAGTATCATTTTTTTCGTTTCGACGAAATCATTAGTTGTAAGCCTGTAAAAATATATACCACTAGGCAGTTTATCCGCATTGAAATTAATTTCATATTCTCCTGCATTCAGTTTCTCTTTTAGCATAATATATACTAGTTTTCCTGAAATATCATACAGGTTAATTTCGGCACTCCCTGAATTTAACATTTTGAATTTGACATTTGTCATTGAGTTAAACGGGTTCGGGTAATTCTGACCAAGTTCATATTTATCGGGGATTGTTGATGCAATTTCTTTTACTCCGATAGTGGTTGCGACTTTTAAAATAATTTCATTAGAAGGGTCAAATTGTACAGACGCAGGTTGTTTATTAAAAGTAAAATTAAACATTTGATTATTTACATTGTTCATCACTCTTATTGTTGTGTCGGTGCTGTTCGTAAAATTTATTTTTATGCTTACAGGAATCGGAAAGAAGCCCGCATTAGTCTGAATCTGCTTAACAAGAAAATCTACGCCATAATTTCCGCCGCCCAAATTATTAATAGTATATGAATTCTGATAAACAGGGTGATTAGGTTGATTCAGCCAGGCATCAAAAAACCAGTTGAGATTCTGACCTGAAACAGAATTTACTTTGTTTCTGAAATCTGCGGTAACGGCACTCTGATACATAAAACTCAATGAATCAGTTGCATAGGATTTAAGAGAAGCAAAGAAAAGTGAATCACCGATTGTGTATCTCAATAAATGTAAAACGCAGGCACCCTTGCAGTAAATAATACCATAGTGGTAAAGTGAATCAATACCCGGAGTAATATTTGCCCACTGCGGATTATAAATCGGGAAACCTGAATTATTTGAAAAGTAAGAGGCAGCCTTTGAGTTGATGTTGGTTTTGTAACCCGTATAACCGCCCGTTCTTTCACGCCAGAATGCCTCCATAAAAGTTGCAAAACTTTCATTCAGCCAGACATCTGCCCAGGTTCCGCAGGTAACTAAATCGCCGAACCATTGATGAGCAAATTCGTGTACAACAAGATTTTCCGTCCAGCAGTTGGCACATAAACTAATTAAAGTCTGATTCTCCATACCTGCCCATTGAAATCCCGAGCCGCCCTGAATAGCGGCGAATCCGTTTTTCTCAAAAGGATAATCTCCGAAATACAGAGAGAAATAGTCGAGCATAATATTGACAATATTTTTTACCGGATTAATATTCTCTCCTGCATTAAAATAAAAGAGCGTAGGCATACTGTCTGCCGGATTTGATAATTTATGCCAGTACTTAACATCCATATTGTAATTTACTTTTCCGGTTAAAACAACGAGATAAGTTGCAACGGGGTCTCGGCTGAGCCAGTGGTAATATATAGTATCGCCTGTCACCGTGGAATCCGCCAGTCTTCCGTTAGAACCGAGCCTTGCATTGAGAGGGACTTTTGCCGTAATATCGACCGTAGCTTTATCAGAAGGTTTATCCCAGCAGGGGAACCATTTACGAGCACCTTCAGGAGGATTATCGGTAAACACCATTCCGTTAGCTACATAAAAGGCATTATCAACGATATGATTATGACGATAATATATTTTAACTGTTACGAGTTCATTGACATTATATACGCGGTCCAGAGTAATCGTGAGATAATTACCGGTGTGAGTGAAGTTCAGATTCGTACCATTCAGAAGTTTGACGGAATCAATAACAAGAGAAGTGTTGATTGCATTGAGTTTTATGTTGTTTAAAGCCGAATCCACTCTAAAATAAATTTCATTTGTCGCATCGAATGATTTTGGAAACGGAGTCTTAAAACAGTTGTAAATATTAAAATACAATTTATAATTCAGCACATCAAATGAATGTCTTGGAGAAGTATTTTGAGAGTTGGAGTTTAAAACTCCAAGAAGAAACAAAAAGGTAAAATAAATTAATTTTTTCATTTTTGCTTTATTTATTTTTTGCTTAAATCTTTAAATATTCAAGGAAAGTAACAAGTTAAAAATAAATGTATAAGTTCATAAAGTCATAAAGATTATGCTACGGCGTATTTTTTATCATATATTTTTAAATCTCATAATTTTGAAAAGGTGATAAAGATAACAGCATCTTTTCAATTTATCTTTAAATTATTATTTGATTTTGTTAGGTTAAAACAATAATATAAAACATTACGGCTATGTCAAAAAATGTAAAAACACTTAATTCTCATTTAAAAGATATTTCCGAAATAACTGGATATCTTTCTCAAAGAGGATGGGCGGAAGCAAACGCGGGAAATATTTCCTTTAATATAACTGATTTAATAAGGAAAAAAGTTGTGGCAAAAACTGCATACGTTAACAAGTTCAAAAAGCAATTTACATATTTAAAGAATTCATATATCTGGCTGACAGGAGCAGGGGTAAGGATGAGAGATTTAGCGAAGGATGCCGAGAATCTTTCGCTGATTGTGAATATTCTCGACGACGGAATCAGTTATAAAATTTACAAAGTTTCGGAATTTATAAAAACAAAACGACCGGTAAAAAATGATTTGTATCCTGAAATAAAACCAACATCCGAGTTACCCACGCATCTTGCGATTCACAATTATTTATGTGAAAAAAAAATGACCGAAAAATTTATTCTACATACTCATCCTACCGAACTGATAGCATTAACTCAGATAAAGAAATTAAAAAGTGCGGAAAAGATTAATAAAATTTTATGGGGAATGCATCCCGAAACAAAAATATTTTTACCGGAAGGAATCGGATTTATACCTTATACATTACCGGGGACCGAAAGAATTGCCGAACTTACTATTAAAGCATTTGAAAATCACAGAGTAATATTATGGGAAAAACACGGCTGTATTGCAATATCTGAGAATATTATAAAAGCATACGATCTAATCGAGATAATAACAAAATCTGCAAAAATATTTTTTTTATGCAAATCAGCGAAATTCAGACCTGAATATTTAGCAGATTATCAAATCAAAGAGCTGTCTGATAAATATTTACATACGATAAATTAAAAATTAATTTCATAAATATCAAAATAATATTATCGGATATGCAGATTAAAAGGCTGCATACTGAAAATAAGGAATTAATTTATGTGCAATCAGAAATTGATTCTAAAAATGATATTGAGTTACCGGGATAAAATGTTTAAATTGCAAATAATTATAAAAAATGAATGACGATCGCTGGAATATAGCTCAGGAGTATGAGAAAAACTGGTGGGATACAAGGAAAGAAAGTGTTTCTCTTGAATTTTACAGGAACTTTGCAGAAGACCTAACAGAATATCTTCAAGGTATTTTTGAAATCAAAAAAGATACTGTCATTCTTGAAATAGGAAGCGGTGCGGCAGGAACAATAACATTTTTAGATTCCGAAGAAAAATATGCTGTTGACCCGCTTGAATATTTTTACAGCACGGTGGAGCAATTCACAAAAGACAGGGATCCCCGTGTTCACTATTACTCTGCAAAAGGTGAAAATTTACCGTTCGATAATTCGTTTTTTGATTTAATAATTATTGATAATGTTCTTGACCACTGCGATGATGCTGAAAAAGTCATTAAAGAAATGAAACGTGTAATAAAAAAAGAGGGGATAATTTATTTAAGACAAAATACATATCATTTCTGGGGTGTCTTTATCAGAAATCTTCTTGAGAAATTTACATTCGATAGAGGGCATCCTTATACATTTTCGAAAAAAGTACTGAAAAATTATATTGAACGAGAGGGATTTATTATAATCGGATATTCCGGTACCGGATATTTCAAGACCTGGCTCAAAGAATTATTTGCTTTCAGGAAGAAAGAATTTATCAAGGCAATACTATTTGCGACGCGGGATAAAACAACGTATATATTGAGAAAAGAGTATTAAGAACAGAATCGAACACATCATTTAAATTATTATTGTAATAAATTTAAAGACTTTGTTATTCTTTCTGCTCAGGCACTGAATTAAGCGTGCAGATTTTACAAAGTCTGCATAAAGTAATATGCATATATTAATTCATTAAACTTCAATGATTAATGTCCTTACCTTATCAGAATCATTTTCCTGACTTCCGAATAATCGCCGACAGTTAGTTTATAATAATACACCCCGCTGGGAAGGTTACCTGCATTCCATTTTACCTCATAAGTACCCGCCTGTAATTTTTCATTAACAAGGACTGCCGTCTCTCTTCCCGTCAAATCATACAATGTAATTTTTGCGTTGTCTGCATTTAACATTTGCCATTTTATATTTGTAACTGAATTGAAGGGGTTCGGATAATTCTGCAATAACGAAAATTTTTGAGGTAAATTTTCATTTATTTTTTTCACCGAAGCGGGAATTCCCGTATAAAAGATTTTTCCGCCGCTTGCTCCGCAGTAAATATTAGCGTCATTAACTACCCACAGGCAATCGAACCATGTATTCGTGTTATCATCAATTACCCAGTTAACTCCGGAATTGGTTGTAAATAGAATTGTACCCGAAAACGGTGTCCCGTGAGCAGCCCATCCCCAATTGATATTTATAAACCAAATATCGTTTATTTGTGAATATGTATATTGTGCTACAGGGTTATCCTGAAAAACCCAGTTCAACCCTTCGTTCGTTGTTTTATAAATATTTTTATGGTCAACATTGCTTCCTCCAAGCCATCCGGTTGAAGGATTTTCGAAATGAATACTTAACAGTGCATTTTGTCCGTTCGAAACAGGAGGAATATTTGAATAGTAATTCGTAAAGTTAATTCCTCCGTTAGTGGATTTCAGTAATGTATTTCTTCCGCAAATCCATCCTGTAGAGGAATTAGACCAAAACTGAGCGAACAGTTCATTTTCATTTGAGGTAGTAGCGATTATTTCATACCAGTAATTCCCTCCGTTAGTAGTGCGTAATACGCAAGAGTTAAAACTGGCGGTTTTTCGTCCTATGGCAATGCCGGTATTCTGGTCAAAGAAATAAACCGAGTTTAAAACTCCTGCAATTGGCGGGGGAATCTGTCTCACCCAGTTGAATCCTCCGTTTGTAGTTTTTCTGATTTGCATTGCTCCGCCAACTGCCCATCCTGTTTGAGAATTTATGAAATAAACTCCGTTGTATGAAGTTGTAAAAGTACTGTCATAAAATGAAATTGAAATCCAGCTTGTCCCGCTGTTTGTAGTGAAGACTAATCCCGTACTGTTATGTGTAGCCCAGCAATTGAAAAAGCCTGAATACTGAATATCCGTAATCTGTGATGTGGTTGTTGTCTGAATGAAATTCCATAGCGGCAAAGGATTGTTGTTCTTTTTTAAAACGTCATTTTTCTCTTTTATGACAAATAAATTACAGTCGTGATAAAAATCCCAGTAAATATTTTGTGAATTGACTGCATTAACACAAAATAAAAAAACAATTAAAAAAAATGAATGTTTCATTTTTTTAATATTTTATTTTTTTAAAACTATATATTTGAACTGTATTCTCATATACCTTATTCCTTAAAAATTTTCTCATCCGATGAACTCGGCTCATCGGATGAGATAGATAATTCAAAAATCAATAATTATTTCAAAACTACCATTTTTTTCGTTTCTGTGAAATTATTTGCAGAAAGTCTGTAGAAATATACTCCGCTCGGCAGATTATCAGCATTGAAATTCATTTCATAATTTCCTGCTTCAAGTTTTTTATTCAGCAGTGTTTCAATTTCTTTCCCCGCGGAATTATACACTTTAAGAGTTACAAAATCCGGTTGCGGAATACTGAAATTGATTTTTGTTGCCGGATTAAAGGGATTCGGATAATTTTGTTCCAGTTTATAGTCATCTGGAATTTCAGAAGTAATTTGTTTAATTCCGACGAGAGAGGTTGTATCCACATAAATATTATACAGCCTTCCGCCTGAGCCCATTATCCTTGCGTGAACCGCTTTACCGCCGAATATTGCGGAAGTTCCGTCGTGGGATACATCACACATAAAAAGTGAGCCCGGTGAATTCACGGAAAATATCGGCACACCGTTACCCGGGTCTGCTCTGAAAATTAAAATATCATCTTTAGATTCATCGAGCGGACCATAAGAAGAAGCAACTAAAGTTTTTCCGTTTTTAGATATTTTAACGAAAGAAATTTCATCTCCTACTCCTGTATAAGACCATACAGGTGTTGAGCCAACAGAACGTTTGAAATAATGAAGTTTCCCGTCATAAGAACTTGAACTGAGGAAATTCAAAGTTCCTGCAGCAATGTATTCTCCGTCGTCTGAAATGTCTATCGTTACTATCCAGTTATAATATGTTCCGGGCGGTTCCTGAAACTGCCATTGCTGTACATATTGTGAGCCATTCCATTGATAAACTTTAAGATATCCCCTGTAATTACCGGTTGCAATTACATTCCCGTTACCGCTGATTCCGAGGGGATACTGATTACCGTTATCAATTGCACCTTCCGCTCTTATGTCTCCCGTATAAACGTTGACTACTTTATAACCATAATATCCGTTTATAATAACAAGTGAATCATTACCGGATATTCGAACGCCGTAAACCTTTCCTCTGATTTTAGTTCTCCAGACAGAAACGGTCGAATTTCTGTTGAAACAATATACCCAGCTTGAGTCGTTTCTGCTTGCGCTTGCGACAACATAATTTCCATCGGAAGTAATATCTAAAACTTCAGCGACTCCTGTATCTGCCGTAGTTGTCAGGTCAAAATTGAAAAATGGCTGGGAAGAATCCTTGTCAAATAAATAAATATTTTGATAAGAGCCTACGGCGATCACACCTGCCGTGTCAGAAACAGCAACGTAATTTCGGAATGCGCTCGTTGAAGTTATATATTGCCAAATAGGCGTGCTATTTGTATTGTTATGCAGGGCGACTCTTTCGTTATTAAGTCCCCATCCGACTACTCCATATAAACCATTACCGCTAAATGCAACGTCATTTCCAATAGCTGCGGGGTCAGTAGAAAACCACCTTACATTCGAACCGCTTAAAAATACCGGAGAATTATTACCGGAATTGTAAATCATTTTATTTTCACCATTGTTAATTTCGGGAATAGTGATATAATATGTGCTGTATACCCCGTTAATACTGGTAACATTCTCAATCTTCCCGACAAAATTCTGCTGGGAATAAGATAATAACAATGGTACCAAAACAAATAGTAAAATTAATTTTTTCATAATATTATATATTTAGTTAAAAAAGTTATTTAATTATAATTGGTTCAATATTTAATTTAATTCTGAAATTTTTATATACTTTATTACTGATTTCATCTGCCAGTTCAAGAAGTTCCTTTGTAGTACATCCTCTGTTGACGAGTGCGAGAGTATGATTTTTGCTGATACCCGCTCCGTTTTTTGTATAACCTTTTTCGAATCCTGCTCTCTCTATTAAAAATGCAGCGGGAATTTTATACTTATCATTAAATTTATAGAACGGCATATCAAACCCGAGTTCACTTATTTTTCTGCTGACTTCGTTGAATTCGTAAAAAGTAAGAACGGGGTTCTTGAAAAACGAGCCGCATGATTTAGCTTCAGTGTCCTTATCATCTGACAGCATTGATTTTCTTCTTCTTATATCAATTACCTTATTCCTTATAAATTCCAGCCTTTTGTCTCTTCTTAACAGAGAATTGTATTCTACGGAATTTTCGGTTTCTGAGATTAAATCGGAATATTTAATTTCAGGCTCATTCACTTTTGACAATTTGAATACGACATAACTTATAATGTATCTTCCCTTGAGTTCATTTTTAAATATGCTGTTCCTATAATCAAACCTGCATTGTGAACCGGAAAAATTCAGTTGCCTGAAATTATTTCTATCTAAGCAAATTACGTTTACTATTGTACTGCTTACTTCCTGTCCATAAGCCCCTAGATTCTGAACAGGAGTTGCTCCGGTACTGCCGGGAATTCCGGATAAACATTCAATTCCCTGATATCCTTTATTTACCGACCATTCAACGAATTTATTCCAGTTTGTCCCTGCCCATACTTTTATCAGTACATCAGAGTCGGTTTCATCGGTTATTTCAATATTTTCACCTGTTAATTTAATTATTAGTCCGTTATAACCCTCATCCTGAAAAATAACATTACTTCCTTCTCCTATAACTTCAAATTTTAAATTCTTGTCTTTAGCGATTTGTAGGGTTTCAATAAGGTCAGATTCATTCTGACATTCGGTAAAATACTTTGCTTTCCCCCCGAGATTAATTGCAGTATGCGGAGCGAGCAATATATTTTTTTCTATTTCCGGCATACTTTAATATACAATTCGATTTCAATATTGAAAATTCAAATATTAATACACACATAATGAATTTCACATAAAACCGCAAAGAATAATATTATGCTTATTCTAAATGGAAGTGCTTTCAGGGAATAAATAAGAACTTGCCATCCAGGATTAATATCAGGTATGCTCACGTTTAAAATTCAGAATTCAGCGTCTTTGATACTATTTCCCGGATAATCCCGGAACTTCTGCGGATTATAATCACAGCGTTTTTTTATTTGCAAATTTTCATATTGAAAATTCGATAATACATAATTATCTTGATTAAAATAATATCAGGAATATGAACAGAACATTATATTTTCTTATGCTGATTTTGGTATTTACGTCTGTTAAAATTTTTCCGCAGAATTTCGGAGTAGAATCTTATGATAATGCTTACCGGTTTTATTCTCTCGGAGATTATAACAATGCGATAAAATATTACAACGAATACCTTTCCTCTTACAGTTCCGATGCACAGGCATACAACGAGAGGGGAAGATGTTATGAAAATCTGATGCAATACGATAATGCTCTAAAGGATTATTCTACTGCTCTCTCACTTAAACCTAATTTTGCGCAATATTACAGGGATAGGGGATATGTATATTTGAAAACAGAAAAGCCGGATCTTGCGCTGAGTGACTTTAACAGGACTGTACTGATTGACCCTGACAATGCATACAATTATTCCGCTAGGGCTCTTGCTTATGTTGACCTCGGTAATTTTGAATTTGCATTGAAAGACATTAACAGGGCAATGCAGTTCGAACCGTCCAATCCCAATTATCTGATTACCCGTACAACTATATACAGCATAATGAATGATACGCTTAATTTTTACAAAGACCTCGATACCATTCTGACATTCAATCCGGTGCAGTTTTTTTCTTCGTTCAAACTTCAGGACGTTCTGATAAATTATAGTAACATAAACAAAGAAATTGTGAGTCTGACAAATATTATTACTAGTAATTCTTCGGATGATTTTGCTTATTTCGAGCGAGGATTTCTCTATTATATTACAAGCAGATTCGAAGCTGCCCTGAATGATTTTGAAAACTGTAAACAATGCGCGGGAAATAAAACAAGGATGATTAAATTTGCCGAAAGGTTTATAGAAAAAATAAAACAATACGGAGACTTCTAATATGAAAAAACTATTTGTATTATTTTTAATGACGGCTGTAGTATTTCTTTCCTGCTCAAAAGAAGAGAAGGTAATTAAGACCGGTAACTGGCGTGCGGTTCTGATTATCGGGAAAAATGATGTTAAAGAAGAAATTCCTTTCACGTTCAGTTTTTTAAGGAGTCAGGACGGCACCGAACAGATGGAAATTATAAATGCGGAAGAGCGGATAAAAATAAACGAGATTTCCTATTCCGGTGATTCTGTATTTATAAAAATGCCGGTTTATAAGGATGAAATAAAAGCGAAAATGTATGGCAGTGATTCTGTAGCAGGTGAATATTATCATTATGGAAGCAGAAGCAATTACGGAATACCTTTCTATGCGGTATGGGGAAAAGCGGAACGGTTTGAAGGGAAAAACCTGATACCTTCTTACGATATAACGGGCAGATGGGAAACAATTATGCAGCCGGGAGATTCGAATGAATATAAAATGGTAGGGGAGTTTGTACAGGAAGGAAATAAATTAACCGGCACATTTCTTTCTGCAGCAGGAGATTACAGGTATCTTGAAGGCGTTGTGTCCGGGAATGAATTTTTATTGTCGGCAGCAGACGGCTCGCATACCGTTTTATTCAAAGCAGAAATAAAAGACAGCAATGTAATTGATAACGGAATATTAATCGGTGGTCCTACCTGGCAGGAGAAATGGAAAGCTTTAAAAAACAAGGATGCCGAACTTCCCGACCCCGAAAAACTGTCTCAGGTAAAGGAAAATACGAAGATTGAATTTACATTTTCCGATTTGAACAATAATAAAGTTAGTTTAGCGGATGAAAAATTTAAGGGCAAGGTGGTCATACTCCAGATTATGGGTTCGTGGTGTCCGAACTGCATGGATGAGACAAAATTGCTTGCGGAATTATATGAGACATATCAGCCGAAGGGACTGGAAATAATAGGTCTGTCGTTTGAATCGAAAGATTTCGAAGAATCAAAAAGACGGATTGAAAGATTTGTAAAACAATTAAATGCAGGTTATACTTTTTTATATGCGGGTGAGGCTAACAGAAAAAACCTGTTTGAAGCATTACCGTTTATGAAGGAATTCAAAGGTTATCCGACAACGATTTATCTCGACAGAAATCACATTGTAAAGAAGGTGCATACCGGTTTTTCGGGACCGGGAACAGGTTTCCACTTCGAAAAATTAAAAACGGAAATAATTCAATTCATTGAAAATTTATTAAGAGGATAAAATCATGAAAAAATTTGTTTTTCTTTTTGTACCGGTACTTTTTGCCGTTTCGGCATATTCCCAGACCTATATCGAAACAAAGTACAGGGAATATTGTTATTATAATGAATACTCAGAAAAGTACGATGATTGTGAAGGGTATGAGGATTTTACAACATTTAAAATTTCAAAAGATTGGAGTTACTGGACGCACATAACTCCTCAAATGACTTCAACCTATTACGTAGATGATTCATATTATGACGGGAACATTGACTTTAAAATTTATGAAGTAACAAGTGATGCAAACAATAAATATAAATATGTTTTCGATTTTGACAATCTGGAAGTGAGAATACTCGGGAAAACAAAAGAAGGCGAATCTTTTCTCCTGAGGTTTTATGTAAAGGACTGGTGGGAGAATTAGCGTTAGTATAAGATTGAAATATTTTTCAATACTGAGAACACACAGAGTACTCAGATATTTTAAAATTTATTTTTAATCTTAGTGAACTGAGTGTTCTCAGTGGTAAAAAAATCAATCAATCATTGGCATCTTTATTCCGAATTTTTTCCTGTTCTCCAGCGCCTCTTCATAACCTGCATCACAGTGTCTCACGATACCCAATCCGGGGTCATAAGAGAAACATCTTTCCATTCTGATATCCGCTTCAGGGGTCCCGTCTGCAACAATAACCATACCTGCGTGAATTGAATTTCCGATTCCCACACCGCCTCCGTGATGAAGCGATACCCACGTAGCTCCTCCGATGCAGTGCAGTGCGAAGTTCATTATGGGCCAGTCCGCAATTGCATCCGAGCCGTCTTTCATTTTTTCCGTTTCTCTGTTAGGTGATGCAACGCTGCCGCAGTCGAGATGGTCTCTTCCGATTACAATTGGTGCTTTTACTTTTCCGTTCCTCACGAGGTCGTTAAAAATCTTTCCTGCCTTTTCGCGTTCGCCGTATCCAAGCCAGCAGATTCTTGAAGGTAATCCCTGAAAGTGTACTTTCTCTTTAGCGGCTTTCAGCCAGTTGTGCAGGAGTTTATTATCAGGGAACGCTTCCATAATCGCATCGTCAGTTACATAAATATCTTCCGGATCACCTGAAAGTGCTACCCATCTGAACGGACCTTTTCCTTCGCAGAAAAGCGGTCTGATATATTCGGGAACGAATCCCGGGATTTCAAATGCCTCTTTAAATCCGTTTGCTTCCGCTTCACCTCTAATGTTATTACCGTAATCAAATGTAACAGCGCCTCTCTTCATAAATTCATACATTGTTTTGCAATGAACAACTGCCGTCTTACGTGCGAGTTCCTGATATTTCGCAGGGTCGGTTTTCCTCAGTTCCAGTGCCGCTTCGAAAGTCATACCCATCGGAACGTAACCATTCAGCATATCGTGGGCTGAAGTCTGGTCGGTTAATATATCAGGAACAATTCCTTTTTTCAGAATTTCGGGTAGTACTTCACCCGCATTACCTACCAGTCCGACAGAAATTGCTTTTTTATTATTCTTTGCTTCAAGGATAATTTTAAGTGCTTCGTCGAGATTTTCGGTGATTACATCGCAGTATCCCGTATCAATTCTTTTCTGAATTCTTGATTTATCAACATCAATACCAAGAATAGCCGCACCGTTAAGAGTTGCGGCAAGCGGCTGAGCACCGCCCATTCCGCCGAGTCCCGCGGTCAGAATAAATTTTCCTTCAAGCGTTCCTCCAAAATGTTTCTTGGCACAGGCAGCAAACGTTTCATAAGTCCCCTGCAGAATTCCCTGAGTTCCTATATAAATCCACGAACCCGCAGTCATCTGTCCGTACATAGTCAGTCCGAGTCCTTCAAGCCGTCTGAATTCATCCCATGTTGCCCACTTTGGAACCAACTGTGAATTTGATATTACTACTCTCGGGGCATTATTGTGAGTTTTAAAAATCGCAACCGGTTTTCCGGATTGAACGAGCAGAGTCTCGTCCTCTTCCATATTTTTCAGTGATTCAACGATTTTATCATAGCACTCCCAGTTTCTTGCTGCTTTTCCGCTCCCGCCGTATATAATTAATTCTTCCGGCTTTTCCGCAACTTCCGGATCGAGATTGTTCATCAACATTCTCATCGGTGCTTCGGTGAGCCAGGATTTACAGGTGATTTGAGTTCCTTTCGGAACTTTTACAGTTTTTGCCATTGTCTAAAATTTAATTTATTCAAAATATTAATATTTGAATTTACTTAACAGTCAAAAAACCTGACTGATTGATTGATATATGTACACGACACAATTTTTACAAGTTCATTAAATTCATTCCGGACGCATCTGAAACACTCCATAGCACATTTTATATTATTTCAAAGAGCATTACAGAAATGTCATATATGAAAATATAAATAATTGATAAAACAATAACATAGTTTTTAAAAACGCTCAAAAATATGACAAAACTATGACATTTTACCAGATGAACCTGAATTCTTTTTATGCTGTTTGTATTTATCAATAACATCCGTAACGATATCGTTCTGAACAACCGTCTGTGATTTTTCACAGAACAGAGAAAATAAATTTTATCCTCATTTTTTTGTTTATCTGAATACATAGTTAAAGTCCTCTTATTTTAAAATACCATAAATAAATATGGTATTACAAAAATAACACAGATAAACCGGGAAGTCAATAGATAAAATTAAAAAATAAGACAATCAGGTTCATCTCTGTCCAAAAACGGAAAACGAAATGTAGATAAAAAAAGAGGGCTATTGATTAAATTTGTAAAAAAATATTAATCAAATAAC